>DASQUF010000257.1:0-3459 GCA_035641435.1 Propionibacteriaceae bacterium
TTGATGCGTGCCCCACACATTCCGCAATGTACGAATCCCAGCACCACCCACAGTCATCGCAGGGTACTTGCTGTCCTCACCTTCCTGAATTCCAGCCAGCAGTGCCGGAAGTCTCCAGCTGCCCGGCTGGGAGCCGGAGGCCCGCTGAGGGAGATTCGAAGTGCCAAATAGAAGGAGAAGGCAATGGATCACATCAGCGGCCTCGCCGAGAGGCTCGACAGAGCCGACACACCGGATGTGCGGCACACCACATCGATCGACCACAGCCCACCCGGTCCGCTGGGACGCCTTGCCGGGGTTGCGTTCCGGAACAAGGGCAAGGTCGTGCTGGCATGGATCGCCGCGATCGTGCTGGCCGCGGGGTTGTCCGCGGCGTTCGGCGGCGAGTTCGCAGCGGACTATTCGGTACCCGGGTCCGACTCCCAGCGGGCGCAGGATCTGCTTGCGGAGCGGTTCCCGGCGCAGGCCGGCGACACCATCGAGGTGGTGATCCGCGCCGAGGAAGGTGTGGATGACCCGGCGCTGCGGGCCGAGGTGGCTGAGCTGCTTGCCGAGCTTGGCAGCCTGCCGCATGTTGCCGGTGTCGAGGATCCCTACACCGCGCCGGGCGGCATGGCACCGGACGGCCGGACGCTGCTGGCCAGCGTCTACCTGGACCTCACCAACCCGGAGGACATGCCGGTCGGGGACACCGAGCAGCTGCTCGCGGCCGCCGACGCGGCCTCCCGGCCCGGGTTGGATGTCGCCTTGGGCGGCGCTGTCGTCGAGCTGGCGGAGATGGGTGAAATCGGCTCGGAGGCCATCGCGTTTGTCGCCGCAGGGCTGATTCTGCTGGTGACCTTCGGCTCCGTGGTCGCCGCCGGCCTGCCGCTGATGGTGGCCATCTCGGGGCTGACCGCCAGCGCCATGCTGACCGGGCTGATCGCCGCGATGATCGACGTCCCGGACTGGACGACCGCGCTGGCGACTATGCTCGGGATCGCCCTGGGCATCGACTACACCCTGCTGATGGTGACCCGCTTCCGGGAGTGGCGGGCCGTTGGCCTGGAGCCGGAAGCCGCCACGGTGGCAACGCTGGACACCGCCGGCCGGGCGGTCATGGTCGCCGGCAGCACGGTCGTGGTGAGCATGCTCGGCCTGTTCGCCATGGGACTGTCGTTCATGCGCGGCGCGGCTGTGGTGACGATCGCCGCCATTCTGATCGTGATGGCGGCCGCGGCCACGCTGTTCCCGGCCTTGCTTGGCTACCTGGGCAGCCGCATCGATCGGCTGCGGCTACCGCTGGCGCGCCGGCGGCCAATCCGGCTAGCCGAGGGTGGGCACGTCGAGCCGGCCCGCGGCTGGGTCCGGTGGAGCCGGCTGGTCAACCGGCACAGCATCATCGCCAGCGTGCTCGGCGTCGGGATGCTGCTCACGCTGGCCTACCCGTTCCTCGACGCCCGGTTCAGCTTCCCGGACGCAGGCAACCACGCGGAGGAAACCTCGACCCGGCAGGCGTACGACATGGTCACCGAGGGCTTCGGCGCCGGCGCCAACGGGCCGCTGATCCTCGTCGCGGACCTCAGCGGTGGCGACGCAGCGGTCGTCGAGGAGCTTGCCGCATCCGTACAGAACACCGCAGGGGTGGCCGCCGTGCTACCGACCCAACCAGCTCCAGGTGGCGAGGCTGCACTGATCACAGTGATCCCCGAGAACGGGCCGCAACACGCCGACACCGAGGAACTGGTCCACCAGCTGCGCGACACCGTGATTCCCGCCATCACCGACGGCTCGGGCGCAGACGTCCATGTCAGCGGCATCACCGCGATGGAGATCGACAGCAACTCGAACATCGTCAAGCGGCTGCCGTTCCTGATCGGCGGCGTGGTGGCGCTTTCGATGCTGCTGCTCATGCTGTCATTCCGCAGCATCGCGATCCCGATCACCGCCGCAGTCATGAACCTGCTGTCCGTCGCGGCCGCATACGGCGTCATCGCGCTGTTCCTAGAAGGCGGCCGGTTCGGCCAACTGATCGGTATTGACACCGCGACGCCAATGCCCGCGTTCATCCCGGTCCTGGTATTCGCCATTCTGTTCGGCCTGTCGATGGACTACGAGGTGTTCCTCATCAGCCGGATGCGCGAGTCGTGGTTGCGGACGAACAGCAACGGCAGGGCCATCGTCGACGGGCTGGCCGGTACCGGCAGGGTCATCACCGCAGCCGCCGCCATCATGATCGCGGTGTTCGCCGCGTTCATCCCCGGGGACGACGTACTCATCAAGGTCATCGGCGTGGGCATGGGATCGGCGATCCTGATCGACGCAACCATCGTCCGGATGCTGCTGGTGCCGGCGATCATGCACTGGCTCGGCCGGGCCAACTGGCGGCTGCCAGCCTGGCTCGACCAGCGTATGCCTCAATTGCGTGTCGAGGGCCAGCCCCAGAAGTTCCTGCCCGTGGCCGCCGACAGGGAGATGGTCGACGTCGCCGCGTAAGGGCGGCCTTGATCAACTGGCCAGACCTGGAGCGACACGCTTGCGAGTTGCCCCAGGTCTGACCAGTTGATCTTGAGATGCTTCCAGTTAGCCGCGTCTCTGGTCCCGAGCAGGGCGGGAACCATCCGGGCCTGGTTCGTCGAGTACGCCCGCGAGGGTCGGCAGGTGGTCACTCAGACCGGTTAGGCCAGCTCGACGCGATTGCGAACAGTGACGTGAACAATGGCGTCGTTGTTGTCTTTCCGACTCTCGTCGATCTGATGGGGCCGTCGACGCACCTGATCGTGGCAATGAGCGGGCGGTTTGCCGTTCAGACACCGCGAGGCGGCTCATCCAGGCTCATCTACGAAAGCCAAGAGATTCGGACGGCGATGTCGAGGATCCGTGACCGGCTCCGTCCCCGCTGAGAACGCGACCAGAATGGGTCGCACCAGCACCGAGGAGACACCCGATGGCGAAGTACCTGCTGCTCAAGCACTACCGCGGCGCCCCGGCTCCGGTGAACGACGTTCCCATGGACCAGTGGACGCCGGAGGAGATCTCGGCCCACATGCAGTTCATGCACGAGTTCGCGGCCCGGCTCGAGGGGACCGGCGAGTTCGTCGACGGTCAGGCACTCGCGCCCGAGGGGACGTTCGTCCGGTACGACGGCGAGGGTCGCCCGCCGGTCACCGACGGCCCCTTCGCCGAGACCAAGGACCTCATCGCCGGCTGGTATGTGATCGACGTCGACAGCTACGAGCGCGCCGTCGAGCTGGCCGGGGAGCTGTCGGCCGCCCCGGGGGCAGGCGGGAAGCCGATCCACGAGTGGCTCGAGGTGCGCCCGTTCCTGGCCGCGCCGCCCACCATCAGGGAGTGACCTCTGAGGTGAACGAGGTCCTGCTCCGGAGCCTCACGCCGAGCGTGCTCGGGATCCTCTGCCGCCGTGGAGCCGACTTCGCGGCTGCAGAGGACGCCGTGCAGGACGCGTTGGTCGAGGCGGTC
>DASQUF010000258.1:0-3955 GCA_035641435.1 Propionibacteriaceae bacterium
TCGGCCTCGGTCGCGGCCAGGTACTCCTCCAGGATGGTGGAGAGGCGGCCGAAGTGGGCCTCGCGCCAGTCGCCGTCGGCGCCCTCGCCCTGCTCGACGATGGTCGCGATGGCGCCCTCGGCCGAGGCCAGGTCGGTGACCGCGACCAGCTCCGACCAGCCGAGCAGCTCGCGGGTGGCCTGGGCCTCGGGCGGGCCGATGAACACCTCGGCCTCGCCGTAACGCTCGACCAGGCGGGCGAAGCCGTGGCCGATGCTGCGGTACAGGTGCCCGACGGTCGTGTAGTCCTGCGGTTCGGCCATCAGGGTGGCCGGGGTCGCGGTCAGGGGCCGGCACTCGCACACCACCGAGAACAGCTCGGCGTCGGCCACGTCGACGTGGTCGGGGCGCTCCAGGTACAGGAAGTGGCGCAGCGCCTCCTCGCCGAACGGCACCAGCGCCACCTGCACGTCCGGCGGGTACCACTGGCAGCGGATCGGGAAGTTGGGCCGGTGGAAGTGTGGGATGGCGCCGACCGCGGTCAGCAGGTTGGTCGCCAGGGTCAGGTGCAGCATCTCCTGCACCGCGATCTCGGCCAGGGTGTCGCCCCAGCGGGTGACCAGGGCGAGCTGCTCGGGGTCGAGCCCGTCGCCGGGATCGCGCTTGAGGGAGTACAGCGCGAACAGGTACTCGCAGAGGATCCCCTGTTCCAGCTCGGCGGCCTGGGTGAGCAGGTAGACGAGCTGCTCGCGGCTGTCTACGGGCAGCGGCGACAGCGTGGTGGTGGTCGTCGCCCCGGGATAGAGCGGGACCATCCTCCGCGCCGGCGCCGCCGCCGGGTTCCCCCCCTCGGCCGGTGTGGGCACGGGCAACCTCCTTCGCTGGCTTCGGGCAGCCTTCCTGGAACCATATGGATCGGCAACCACCCTATCGCCGGGGGTTGCCAACTGTTGAGGAGATACTGAGCGATACTGAGCGAACACACGCACGAGTGATATCTTGGGTTTGTGAATCTGACCGAATGGGCGAGGCGACAGGGTGTGCATCCCCAGACGGCATACCGGTGGTTCCGCAACGGGACGTTGCCGGTTCCAGCCGTCCGGGTGAACGAACGTACGGTCCTGGTCGCTCCTGAGGCGATCGGCGCTGAGGCGCCGGTCGCGCTGGGGCTGTATGCCCGGGTGTCGTCGCATGACCAGCGGTCGGATCTCGATCGCCAGGTGGCCCGGCTGAGCGAGTGGGCGGCCAGGACCGGGAACCCGGTTGTTCGCGTGGAGGTCGAGGTCGGCTCCGGGATGAATGGGTGTCGCTCGAAGCTGCGCCGCCTGCTGGCCGATCCGAGGGTGACCATGGTCGTGGTGGAGCACCGGGACCGGCTGGCGAGGATGAACGCCGAGCTGGTGGAAGCGGCCCTTTCGGCGCACGGCCGGCGTCTGGTGGTGCTCGACGACGGTGAGGTCGACGACGATCTGGTGCGGGACATGCTGGAGGTGCTCACGTCGTTTTGCGCCCGGTTGTACGGTCGCCGTTCGGCCCGGAACCGGGCGCAGAAGGCGTTGCGCTGCGCGGAGCGCGACGTGGGGCCGAAGGCGTTGCCGTCACAGGCTGGTGGGAGCATGTCGTCATGAGCGCGCTCAGGAGCTTCTGCCGGGCTGTCCGGAAAGAACCGCCTGGAGGCAGCCCGGCCTGCCGGGGGTAAGGCAAGCAGAGGGAGGTGAAGGACGTGGGCAGCGGCTATCGGATCGAGAGTGATCTGACCCTGTCTAGTGACTGGCTGCCATCGGACGCCTTCAGTCGGACATACACCGATCGTGCGGCGGCTGTTGCCACGGCCATCGAGGGCGTCGACGACCCGGCCATCCAGGAGGTCCGCGTTGTCGATGCGGGTACGGGGACCGTCGTGTGGCGGTCCACCGACGACGAGTACGAGTAGAACCGGTGCCTGGCAGGAGCGGGCAAGGCCGGGGAGCCGCCGGCGTCTGCGCCCGCTCGCCGGGCCGTTGGTGGTCGCCCCGCCGGCGGGTGTGCGAGTGCGCACCCGGCTTGCGGTGTCAGCGGCGGACGCCACGGTGTTGCGAGCGGCGGGTAGGCATCTGGGTGTGCTGGCGGGTCGTGATCTGGCGTGGCGGTGCTCGCAGGGCCGCCTGGACGGCAGGGGCAAGCAGCAGTCTCGGACGGGGCGAAAGCAGGCGTTGACTGCCGCGTGCACGTCACGGTGGGCGGGGGCGATCACCCGCACCAGCGAGGACGCCTGGCGGTTGGCGGAGCGGAACCTGCTGGCCGAGCAGCGCAGTCTGCGAGCCCGGGTTGGGCGGCTGCGCCGGCGCCTGGCTGTCCCGGTCGGCGGCCGTCAGGGCCGTACGCGGGGGTATGCGACGCGGGACGAGTGGTGGGAGAAGCAGCGCCGCCTGCAGGTCCTGCAGACCCGTCTGCGGGTGGTGGAAGCCCGGCTGGCGCAGGGCACGATGTCGGTGTGTCGTGGCGGCCGACGGCTGGCCCGGGCCCGTCACAACCTTCAGGCGGCCGGTCTGGACGAGCTGGGTTGGCGCAGGCGGTGGGAGGCGGCCCGCCTGTTTCTGACCGCGGACGGCGAGGCGGACAAGCGGCTGGGGAACGAGACGATCCGCTGGGACCCCGATGCGCAGACCTTGGAGGTCAGGCTCCCCGAACCGTTGGCTCATCTGGCCAACGCCGAGCATGGCCGGTATCGGATCGGCCAGGTGCGCTTTCCCTACCGGGGCGAGGAGGTCGCCGCCCAGACTCGCACCGGCGCGGTCCGCTACGACATCAGTTACCACCCGGGCAAGGACCGCTGGTATCTGGACGCTTCGTGGATGACCATCCCCGAGCCGCCGGTCGAGCTCGACCAGCTACGCCACGGACCGGTGGTGGCAGTCGACGTGAACGCCGGCCATCTTGCCGCGGTCATGCTCGACCGGTCGGGCAATCCGGTGGGCGCACCGTGCACGGTCCCGCTCGACCTGGCCGGCGTGGCGGCTTCGGTCCGGGACGGCCGGCTGCGATCAGCCATCTCCGCGCTGCTTCGCCTCGCCAAACGGCACGGCGGGCAGGCGGTCGTGGTCGAGGATCTCGACTTTGCTGACGCCCGTGACGAGGGGCGGGAACGGTCCGGCCAGCGGCCGCAACGCGGCGGGCGGGGGCGTGCGTTCCGGCGGCAGGTGGCGGGTATCCCCACCGGCAAGTTCCGGCACCGGCTCGTCGAGATGGCCACCAACACCGGCCTGACCGTCATCGCCGTCGACCCGGCCTACACCAGCCGGTGGGGCGCCCAGCATTGGCTTCGCACATTGCAACAACAACAAAAGTTCTGCGCTGATGTGACCGGCCATCACGCGGCGGCCGTGATCATCGGCAGACGCGGGCTCGGACAGCGAGCACGGCGAAGGGAAAGGTGTGACCGAACCCCACCAGAGGATGGGGAACGGAGAGCTGCCAACCTGGCTGTGCGGCCCACACCGGCAGCCGCCGGTCTGCCCAGCCCGCGAACCAGGAAGCCCGGGAACCGCAAGGCCCGAGGGCAGCCGCACCCGCGGCAGAGGACCCGACCGGCCGACCGATCACCCCCAGGCGACCAGGCGACCCAAGACCGTTCGGGGCCGCCCACCAGGCAGGACTCACTCCTGCTCAGTGGCTAGGAACGGTGCCGAACCCCTCGTCGAACCGGTCGTAGAGCCGCCGCAGGGTGGCGCGCGCCCCCGCGGGCGTCGACCGGTCCGGCAGGCGGCACAGGCGGATGGCCGCCCGCAGCTCCGCCGACCGGGTGCCGTACCCGGCGGCGATCTCCATGGCCCGGCCGTAGGCCTCGGCGGCCTGGGCGGCGGGCCGCCCGTCCCGGGCCAGCAGGTCGCCACGGAGGCGGTGGAGCTCGGGCAGGTAGTAGAACGGACGCGCCGCCCCGACCAGCTCGATCGCCTCGTCGACGACGGCCAGCCCCTTGGCCGGCCCGGCGTCGGTC
>DASQUF010000259.1:0-2391 GCA_035641435.1 Propionibacteriaceae bacterium
CGCCGCCAAGAAGGCGCCGGCGAAGAAGGCCGCTGCCACCCCCGAAGAGGCAGCTCCTGCCACCCCGGCCGAGGCCGCCAAGGCCCCTGCCGAGCTGGCCGACGTCGCTGACGCCGGGCCGGACGCGCAGGCGCCCAGCGAGGACGGCACCACCGACGCGAGCACCGAGGAGAAGGCATGACCGTCCGCGACCCCCGGGACGTCCTGCTCGCCCCGGTCATCTCCGAGAAGAGCTACGGCCTGCTCGACGAGAACCAGTACACGTTCGTGGTGCTGCCCGAGGCCAACAAGACGCAGATCAAGATCGCCGTCGAGCAGGTCTTCAACGTCAAGGTCCTCGGCGTGAACACGATCAACCGCCAGGGCAAGCGCAAGCGCAGCCGGGGCACGCAGATGGGCCGGCGCAAGAACACCAAGCGCGCCATCGTCTCCGTCGCCCCCGGCGACCGCATCGAGATCTTCGGCGGCCCGGGCGCCTGACGGCACCCGTAACCACCGACCGGACCAGAGACAGAAGACAGGACTGAGTCAGCAATGGCTATCCGTAAGTACAAGCCGACGACGCCGGGCCGCCGTGGCTCCAGCGTCGCCGACTTCGCCGAGGTCACCCGCGACCATCCCGAGAAGTCGCTGGTCCGACCGCTGCACGGCCGCGGTGGACGCAACGTCCACGGCAAGGTCACCGCTCGCCACCAGGGTGGGGGTCACAAGCGCGCCTACCGGCTGATCGACTTCCGCCGGGCGGACAAGGACGGTGTGCCGGCCAAGGTCGCGCACATCGAGTACGACCCGAACCGCACCTCGCGGATCGCGCTGCTGCACTTCGCGGACGGCGAGAAGCGCTACATCATCGCGCCGGCCCGCCTGAAGCAGGGCGACACGGTCGAGTGCGGGCCCGCGGCCGACATCAAGCCCGGCAACAACCTGCCGCTGCGGAACATCCCCGTCGGCACCGTCGTTCACGCCATCGAGCTCCGTCCCGGTGGCGGCGCGAAGATCGCCCGTTCCGCGGGTACCAGCGTCCAGCTGGTCGCCCGTGAGGGTCGCTTCGCGCAGCTGCGCATGCCGTCGGGCGAGATCCGCAACGTCGACGTGCGCTGCCGCGCGACCGTCGGCGAGGTGGGCAACGCCGAGCAGTCCAACATCAACTGGGGCAAGGCCGGCCGCATGCGCTGGAAGGGCAAGCGCCCGACCGTCCGCGGTGTCGCCATGAACCCGGTCGACCACCCGCACGGTGGTGGTGAGGGCAAGACCTCCGGTGGTCGCCACCCGGTGAACCCGAAGGGCAAGCCGGAGGGCCGGACGCGCAAGCGGAAGGCCAGTGACGCCCTGATCGTGCGCCGCCGGCGCGCCAACAAGAAGCGCTGAGCGGGATAGGAGCCGACAGACATGCCACGCAGCCTGAAGAAGGGCCCGTTCGTCGACGACCACCTGCTCAAGAAGGTGGACGCCCAGAACGAGAAGGGCACCAAGAACGTGATCCGCACCTGGTCGCGTCGTTCCACGATCATCCCGGACATGCTCGGCCACACCCTGGCCGTGCACGACGGTCGCAAGCACGTCCCGGTCTTCGTGACCGAGGCGATGGTCGGGCACAAGCTCGGCGAGTTCGCGCCCACGCGCACCTTCCGTGGGCACATCAAGGACGACCGCCGCTCGCGGCGGGGCTGACCAGGTAGAGAGAGATTCAGATGACTTCCCAGTTGGGACAGGAGGCGCCGGTCGCCCGGGCTACGGCCCGGTTCGTCCGCGTGACCCCCATGAAGGCCCGCCGGGTGGTGGACCTGATCCGCTACCTGCCCACCGACGAGGCCCTGGCCCTGTTGCGCTTCGCGCCGCAGAGCGCCAGCGAGCCGGTGGCCAAGGTCGTCGCCAGCGCGGTGGCCAACGCCGAGCACAACCTGCAGCTGGACCCGGCCGCCCTGGTCGTCAGCGCCGCCTACGTCGACGAGGGCCCCACGCTCAAGCGGATCCGTCCGCGTGCGCAGGGCCGGGCGTTCCGCATCAACAAGCGGACCAGCCACATCACCGTCGAGGTGAGCGAGGTCGCCACCAGCGACGTCCTCGCGCAGAAGTCGCGCAAGGCTCGCCGGGACACCGGCCAGTCGGGCCCGGCGACGCAGCAGTCCAAGAGCAACACGAGGGGAGGGACCCGCTAGTGGGTCAGAAGGTCAACCCGCACGGGTTCCGACTCGGGATCACCACCGACTACAAGTCCCGGTGGTACGCGGACAAGCTGTACAAGGACTACGTCAAGGAAGACGTCGCGATCCGCAAGCTCATGTCCAAGGGCATGGAGCGGGCCGGCATCTCCAAGGTCGAGATCGAGCGCACCCGTGACCGGGTCCGCGTCGACATCCACACCGCCCGGCCGGGCATCGTCATCGGCCG
>DASQUF010000260.1:0-5608 GCA_035641435.1 Propionibacteriaceae bacterium
AGGGAGGGCAGGAGTGCTCGCCGCGTTCGCCAACGCATTCCGGACTCCGGACCTACGCAAGAAGATCTTCTTCACGCTGGGGATCCTGGCCGTGTTCCGGCTCGGCTCGATCATCCCCACGCCCAACGTGAACGTCGGCCAGGTGGACTTCTGTCTGACCCAGGCGACGTCGGGGGACCAACAGGGGCTCTACTCCCTGATCAACCTGTTCTCCGGCGGCGCGCTGCTGCAGCTGGCCATCTTCGCGCTGGGCATCATGCCCTACATCACCGCGAGCATCATCCTGCAGCTGCTCACCGTGGTGATCCCCCGGCTCGAGGCCCTCAAGAAGGAGGGCCAGTCCGGGCAGCAGAAGATCACCCAGTACACGCGCTACCTGACCCTGGTGCTGGCCGTGCTCAACGCCACCGCCTTCGTCACGGTGGCGGTCAACGACCGGCTGTTCACCGGCTGCACCGGACTGGTCTACAGCAAGGACATCTTCCCCGTCGTGGTGATGATCCTGACCATGACCGCCGGTACCAGCGTCATCATGTGGATGGGCGAGCTGATCACCGAGCGTGGGGTCGGCAACGGCATGTCGGTGCTCATCTTCACCCAGATCGCCGCCACCTTCCCGAGTGCGCTGTGGAGCCTCAAGGTCGCCCGTCCGGGCTCGCAGGGCTGGGTGGTGTTCCTGCTGGTCATCGCCCTCGGCCTGGTCGTGATGGCCGGGGTCATCTTCGTCGAGCAGTCCCAGCGCCGCATCCCGGTGCAGTACGCCAAGCGCATGGTCGGCCGGCGGATGTTCGGCGGGACCACCACGTACATCCCGATCAAGGTGAACCAGGCGGGCGTCATCCCGGTCATCTTCGCCTCGTCCCTGCTCTATCTTCCGGCCCTGTACGCGCAGTTCCAGCCGGACAACGAGGTGTCCCGCTGGATCCAGGCGAACTTCATCACCGGCGACCACCCGGTCTACATGGCCACGTTCTTCCTGCTGATCGTGTTCTTCGCCTACTTCTACGTCGCCATCACCTTCAACCCGCAAGAGGTGGCCGACAACATGAAGAAGTACGGAGGCTTCATCCCGGGCATCCGGGCCGGCAAACCCACCGAGGACTACCTGAGCTTCGTGCTGTCCCGGCTGACCTTCCCCGGCTCGCTCTACCTCGGTCTGATCGCGCTGCTCCCATCGGTGGCGTTCATCCTGCTCAACGCCAACCAGAACTTCCCCTTCGGTGGTACCTCGATCCTGATCATCGTCGGCGTCGGCCTCGACACCGTGAAGCAGATCGAGTCGCAGCTCCAGCAACGCAACTACGAAGGATTCCTCCGCTGATGCGCCTCCTCATCATGGGCCCGCCGGGGGCGGGCAAGGGCACGCAGGCCGGGCTGATCGCCGAGCACTACGACATCCCGGCCATCTCCACCGGCGACATCTTCCGGGCCATGAAGACCGCCGACACCCCGCTGGCTCATCAGGTCCGGGCGATCATGGACTCCGGCGGCTACGTCAGCGACGAGGTCACCAACGCCATCGTGCTCGAGCGGCTCACCGAGCCCGACTGCGAGAACGGGTTCCTGCTCGACGGGTACCCGCGCACCTTGGACCAGGTCAAGACCCTCGACGCCGCTCTCGATACCAAGGGCACCCGGCTGGACGCGGTGGTCTCGCTGCAGGCCGACGTCGATGAGGTCGTGGTCCGCCTGCTCAAGCGGGCCCAGATCGAGGGCCGCTCCGACGACAACGAGGACACCGTCCGGATCCGTCTGCGCGAGTACGCGGAGAAGACTGCGCCGCTGCTCGATGTCTACCGGCAGCAGGGGATCCTGGTCGAGGTCGACGGCCTGGGCCCGATCGACGAGGTGTCCAAGCGCCTCTTCGACGCGTTGGACAAGGCCGCCCCCGCTCCCACCGCTTGAAGGGCAGCTCGTCGAGCCTCGGAGGAGCGCCCACTGCCGATTGGAGGACCGACGAGCGAACACGCTTTTCCGTTCGCGAGGAGCGACGACAGCGTCAGCTCTCCCGGCGCGACGGGTGCGAGACGAGCAGAGACGGTGTCCTATCCGGAGTCACGCCGGAGCGACGTCGTCGAGACGCTGCACGGCGAGCCCATCGCCGACCCGTACCGTTGGCTGGAGGACCCGGACGCCCCGGAGACCACCGCCTGGGTCGAGGCGCAGAACGAGCTCACCGACGCGTACCTGGCCGCGTTACCGGACCGGGAGTGGTTCCGCGCCACCATGGCCGCCGTTCTCCGCCGCCCTCGAGCCGGCGTGCCCAAGATGCACAGCGGTCGCTACGTCGTCACCCGCAACGACGGCAGCCAGAACCAGGACGTCTGGTACATCGCCGACTCGCTCGCTGAGCTGCGGGAGGGCGGCCGGGTGCTCGTCGACCCGAACACCTGGTCCCGCGACGGAACCCAGGCCCTGACCAGCTTCACGGTCAGTCCCGACGGTGCCCGGGCGGCGTACGGAATCAGCGTCGCCGGGAGCGACTGGGAGACGTTCCGGGTCCTCGACCTCGCCACCGGCACCGAGCTGGCGGACGACTCCGTAACCACGAAGTTCTCCGAGGCGACCTGGCTGCCGGACGGCCGCTCGTACGTCTACACCCACTTCGCGGCCGATGCCGGGGCTGACGGCACCGAGACGGTCGCGCTGCCGCGACCGACCCTGCGGATCCATCGCCTCGGCGAGCCGCAGGACGACGACCTCGAGGTGATGGCGCCGGACGACGACGAGGCGATGCTGTACTCCGCCGTCACCGACGACGACCGCTTCCTGGCCCTCTCCATCCTGTGGGGGACCGAGACCCGCAACCGGCTGTGGCTGTACCCGATCGAGACCGAGCCCGACGGCCGCAGTCGGCTGGGTCCGGCGGTCGTGGTCGTCGACGAGCCGGTGGCGGAGTTCAGTGTCGTCACCACCGACGGCCCGTTGGTCGTCGTGCAGACCGACCTGGAGGCCGAGCGCGGGCGCCTCGTCACCGTGGACCTCGAGCGGCTCGCCGCGACCGGCCGGCCCGAGTGGGTGGAGCTGGTCCCGGAGTGCGACGCGACCCTGCTGGAGGTCACCGCGGTCCGGGACGGCTACGTGGCGGTCTACCTCACCGACGCCGCGCCCGAGATCCGCCGGTTCGACCGGGCGGGGCGTGACCTCGGCCCTGTGCCGGTGGCCGGCGGTTCTCTGGTCGGGCTGAACGGGCGGCCGGACAGCACGGAGTGCTTCGTCGGGCTCTCCTCGGTGACGGTTCCGACGCAGAGCCATCGGCTGGACGCTGCATCGGGGGAGGTCATGTCGCTGCCCGATCTGGTGCCGGCCACCGAGGACGCCTTCGTCCCGCCGGCGGTGACCACGCATCGCCGCGTCGCCACCAGTGCCGATGGCACCCGGGTGCCGTACTTCCTGATCACACCCGAAGGTTCCGACCCAAGCGAGCCGCGGCCGACCATCCTGTGGGGCTACGGCGGGTTCCGAATCCCGATCCTGGCCGAGTACCGCTCGGGGTGGTCGGCCTGGCTGGCCGCCGGTGGTCGGCTGGCGATCGCCAACCTTCGCGGGGGCGGGGAGTTCGGCACCACGTGGTACGAGGCCGGGCGGCTGAACCGCAAGCAGAACGTGTTCGACGACTACATCGCCGTGGCCGAGGACCTGGCGGCCACCGGCTCCAGCACCCCGGCTCAGCTGGCTCTGCACGGCCGCAGCAACGGCGGCCTGCTGGTCGGCGCGGTGCTGGCCCAGCGGCCGGACCTGGCGGCGGTGGCCTTGCCGGCCGTCGGTGTGCTGGACATGCTGCGGTTCTCCCGGTTCACCGTCGGCGCGGCCTGGGTCTCCGACTACGGCGACCCGGACGACGCCGGCCAGTTCGCCGTGCTCCGGGCGTACTCGCCGCTGCACAACCTGGTCCCGGGCACCGCCTACCCGGCCACCCTGGTGCTGACCGGCGACCACGACGACCGGGTGGTGCCGCTGCACAGCCACAAGTTCACCGCCAGCCTGCAGCACGCGCAGGCCGGGGACGCGCCCATCCTGACCCGGATCGAGACTGCTGCCGGTCACGGCGTGGGCCGGCCGACCTGGCTGGAGGCCGCCGAGTGGGCCGACGTGCTCGCCTTCGCCGCCCACCACACCGGCTTGCACCCCGCTGCGGCTGTCACCGGGGCGGAGTAGGTTCTTAGTCCATGACGATCGCGCTGGATGAGGACCTCTTCGCGCAGACGGTGGAGCCGCTGCGGGGGGAGCTGACCGCTCACTGTTACCGGATGATGGGCTCGGTGCACGAGGCCGAGGACCAGGTGCAGGAGACGTACCTGCGGGCCTGGAAGGCGTTCGAGAAGTTCGAGCAGCGGTCGTCGGTGCGCACCTGGATGTACCGGATCGCCACCAACACCTGCCTGACCGCGCTGGAGGGTCGTGGTCGCCGGCCCATGCCGGTCGGGCTCGGCCAGCCGGCCAGCGACCCGCACGCCAGCCTCCGGCTCGACTACGAGGTGCCCTGGCTGGAGCCGCTGCCGGACGCCGTGGTGTGGGGCGGTCCTGAGGTCGACCCGGCGGCTGCGGTGGTGGACCGGGAGAGCGTACGTCTGGCGTTCGTCGCCGCGCTGCAGCACCTCACGCCGGCCCAGCGCGCCGTGCTGATCCTGCGCGACGTGCTCGCCTGGCAGGCCAGTGAGGTGGCCGAGCTGCTGGAGATCTCCGTCGCCGCCGTGAACAGCAGCCTGCAGCGGGCCCGAGCCTCCGTGCATCGGCTGGACCCGGAGACCGAGAGCGAGGACCTCGACGAGGACCGGGCCAAGGAGCTGCTGGCCGACTACGTCGCCGCGTTCGAGCACTACGACATCTCGCGGATCGTCGAGCTGCTGGCCGAGGACGCGGTCTGGGAGATGCCGCCCTACCTCGGCTGGTACCGGGGGAACGAGGCCATCGGGGAGGTCATTCGCCGCAACTGCCCGGCCCAGGCGGCCGGCGACCAGGTTCTGGTCCGGACGGGGGCGAACGGTCAGCCGGCGTTCGGCCTCTACATGCGCCAGCCCGACGGCAGCCACGCGGCCTTCCAGCTGCAGGTGCTCACGCTGGACGACGGCCGGGTCAGCCACGTTCGCGTCTTCTTCGACCTCCGGCTGTTCCAGAAGTTCGGGCTGCCGGCCACCGTGGAGCCGGCGTGAGCGAGCTTGCGAGCTCACGATTCAACACAGCAGCGACGCGAACGTGGCCGACGAGCGTCAGCGAGGAGGACGCGTGAGCAACGAGCTGCCCATCTCCTCGCCATACCGGAGTACGCCGGACGCACCGGTCAGCGACGCGGAGCGCGACCAGTTGAGTTCTCGGCTGAACGCGGCATTCACCGCGGGCACCCTGGACGGCGACGACTATCGCGCGCGGCTGGACACGCTGTTCGCCGCGCAGCGGATGGGCGACCTGGTGCCGGTCGTCGAGGGCCTGCCGCCGCTCCAGACCTACGCGGACCCGGCCATCGTGGCCTCGGCCCCGGACGGTCGGCCGGGTGAGGTGTCACCGGCGCGCAGCGCGAACGGGGTCGCCCTGGTCGCCGTCGGAGGAGTGGCCGTCCTGGTCGTGCTGATCGCCATCCTGCTGGTGGTTCTTCTCTGATTCTCTCTTC
>DASQUF010000261.1:0-12628 GCA_035641435.1 Propionibacteriaceae bacterium
CTCGGCGTCGCTCGGCGAGGTCGAGCCGGCGGTCCTCCCGCCGGGCCTCCCGCTGGCTGTGCCGGAACCACTGCACGAACAAGGCGATCAGCATCAGCACCGCCGTCACGTCGCCGCTGCCCCACATGATGGCGCCGGCCAGATACTGGTCGTCGATCGGGCTCGGCGGCCAGGCCCGTCCGAACGCCAGGTACCAGTCCTCGGCGATCAGCGTCTCGTCGCTCATGATCGAGATGCCGAGGATGGCGTGGAACGGCAGCATCAGGAACATCACCAGCAGCCGGAACGGGTAGCTGATCCGGCCCGGCACTGGGTCCACGCCGACCAGCGGCCACATCAGCAGCGCTCCGATCATCACGAAGTGCAGGTGCAGGAAACCGTGCCAGAACGCCGAGCGCAGGGTGACCTCGTACAGCGAGGAGTAGTAGAGGACGAACGGCGTGATGACGAACAGGGCCAAGGTCAGCGGCGCGAAGGTCAGCACCCGGGCCAGCCGGGTGTGCAGCAGCGCCAGCAGCAGCCGGCGCGGCCGGGTGGGGAGGGTGCGCAGGGCCAGGGTGACCGGAGCGCCGAGGGCCAGGAAGAGCGGCGTCACCATCGTCAGGATCATGTGCTGCACCACGTGCACGCTGAGCAGCACCGTGTCGTACGCGCCGAGGCCGGTCATCGTCGCCAGCAGCGCCGAGCCCAGCCCGCCACCCAGGAACGCCACGCTGCGACCGACCGGCCAGCGGTCGCCCCGCCGCCGCAGCGCGACCAACCCGGCCACGTAGAGCACACCCGGCACGGCGATGCCGAGCACGACCCACCAGTCCGAGCTCCACTCGGTTAGCAGCCGGGCGGCGGTGAACGGCGGCGGCTGGTCCTCCGGGGTCGCATGCAACGGCAGCAGAACGACCGCGGACACTCCGAACACGTTCTCAGGATAGGTCCGCGCCCGACCGTCGGTGATCATCTGGATCCGGCGCCAGTGCCCGGAATCGCGGGGGCGGAGGGACCACCAGCCACTGCGGCGAGCAGGGTCGGGATGGAAACGCGGGAGCGGGGCGACCACCAGCCACTGCGGCGAGCAGGGTCGGGATCCCAACGGTCACGAAACAAAGTCGCGCCCGCGCGTGACCGGCAACAGGGTTGCGGCAATAATGACTCCGTGGCCCTTCACACCCATGCCATCTCCGGTTCCATGACGAAGCCGGCGAGCGCGCTGCACCCGCTTCCGCAGTCCCGGCTGCGCGGCCGCGAGGGACGTCCGGACCCGGTGGCCGTGGGCACGATCATCTGGCTGGCCTCGGAGCTGATGTTCTTCGCCGCGCTGTTCGCGGCCTACTTCACGATCCGCAACGTGACCAACGCGCAGGCCGAGCCCGGGGCTCAGACTCTCTGGGAGAGCCAGGTCGAGCTGATCAACATCCCGTTCGCGGTGGCCAACACCTGCGTCCTGGTCGCCAGCTCCTTCACGTGCCAGATGGGCGTGTTCGCCGCGGAGCGAGGCCAAGTCAAGCGGACCGGATCTCTGTTCAACCTCCGCCAGTGGGGCCTGCGCGAGTGGTACGTACTGACCTACATCATGGGAGCGTTCTTCATCGGCGGCCAGTCGTACGAGTACGCGGCCCTCTTCCAGGAGGGTCTGACCCTGTCGTCGAACGTGTACGGGTCGGTGTTCTTCCTGGCGACCGGCTTCCACGGGCTGCACGTCACCGGCGGTCTCATCGCCTTCGCGATCCTGCTGGGCCGTACGTTCCTGGCTCGCACCTTCACCCACGAGCAGGCGGTCAGCGCGGTCGTGGTGTCCTACTACTGGCATTTCGTCGACGTGGTCTGGATCGCCCTGTTCGGCGTGATCTACCTGCTGCAGTAACGAGTGTCACATCCGGGCCAGCGCATCCGTCATAGCCCTTACAACTGAATGAAAGTCAGGCCCCTCGCGTCGGGACCACCGATGCGATCCCCAGCCTCACGAAGGGACCCACGTGCGACACCTGTCCGCCCGACGACGGCACCCAGCAGCCAAAGGCGTGCTGTTGGTCCTCGCACTGTTCCTGATGGGCAGCATCTACGCGGTCCTCGCGCCGTCGCCGAAGGTCGCGGCCGACACCGGCAACACCCAGCAGGTCGAGGAAGGCCGAGCGCTGTTCCAGGTCGGCTGCGCGTCCTGCCACGGGCTGAATGGCGAGGGCCAGATCACCGACACCATCCAGGGCCCGCCACTGGTAGGCGTCGGCGCGGCGGCGGTCGACTTCCAGGTCGAGTCGGGCCGGATGCCGATGGCGCGGCCCGAGGAGCAGGCGCCGGTCAAGAAGAACTTGTACTCCGAGGAGGAGATCGCCGCCCTGGCCGCGTACGTGGCTTCGCTCGGCCCGGGTCCGGAGATCCCCAGCCCCGAGGACTACGACCCCTCCGGGATCAGCGACGAAGACCTGGCCCGCGGCGGCGAGCTGTTCCGAACCAACTGCTCGGCGTGCCATAACTTCGAGGGTGCGGGTGGCGCGCTGCCGGACGGCAGGTACGCGCCGCCGCTGAAGGGCGTCAGCAACGAGCACATGTACGAAGCCATGCTGACCGGCCCGCAGCAGATGCCGGTGTTCTCCGACGAGGTGCTGCGGCCTGAGGACAAGCGGGCCATCATCGGCTACCTGAACGAGCTGCACGAGCGGCCCAGTGACGGCGGTCTGGCCCTTGGCGGCCTCGGCCCGGTGAGCGAGGGGCTGTGGGCCTGGATCCTCGGCCTCGGCACGCTGATGTTCTTTGCCGTGTGGATCGCCGCCAAGGGAGCGAAGGCGAAATGACCGTACAGAACGAGGTTCCGACCCCGGCCGAGCACGAGGGCGCCGATCTGGCCACCCGTGACGACCCCCGCTACCCCGTGCCCGATCCGGGCCACGAGGAGCACCTGCCGCGGCTGACCGACGTCGACGAGAAGGCCGCCCAGCGGGCGACCCGGCAGGTGGCCACCTTCTTCGGGCTGGTTCCATTTCTGGCCATCGGGTTCGTCGTCATCTACTTCGCCGTGCCGGGGACGTGGTACTTCGACTTCGGTCCGCTCCGCGCCAACGCCCGCAATCTCGGCCTCGGTCTGACGTTCGGACTCGCTCTGCTGTTCATCGGCATGGGAGCGGTGCAGTGGGCCCGGCAGCTCATGGACGACCGGGAGATGGTCGACCACCGGCACGGCGCGACCTCCAAGCCCGAGGACGTGGCGTGGGTCGTCGGCGAGATGGACAAGGTGGTCGACGAGTCCAAGCTGACCCGCCGCAAGGTGATCGGCCGCAGCCTGCTGGCCGCCCTCGCCACCATCTTCCTGCCGATGCTGGTCGGTCTTGCCGATCTCGGCCCCTGGCCGACCAAGAAGAAGCGCGCCGAGACGATCGAGACCACGATCTGGGCAGAGGGCGTCCGGCTGGTGCAAGACGTCACCTTCGAGCCGATCAAACCCGAGGACATCGAGATCGGTCAACTGGTCAACGCCGAACCCGAGAACCTTAAGGAGCTCCACGGCGCGGAGTTCCAGATCGAGAAGGCCAAGGCGGCCATCATCATCGTCCGGATGGACCCGAACACCATCAAGATCCCCGAGTCGCGCCAGGACTGGCAGATCGGCGGAATTCTCTGCTACTCCAAGATCTGCACCCACGTCGGCTGTCCGATCAGCCTGTGGGAGCAGCAGACCCACCACCTGCTCTGCCCCTGCCACCAGTCGACCTTCGACCTCGGCGACTCGGGCCTGGTGGTCTTCGGCCCGGCAGCGCGGGCGCTGCCGCAGCTACCGATCACGACCGATGACGAGGGCTACCTCGTCGCCCGTCGTGGTTTCGATGTCCCGACCGGCCCGAGCTACTTCGAACGGGACTCCCGCAAGGATTTCAAAGAAGGCGATAACTGATGGCCCAACCTGCCACCACTGTCGATACCGGCTCCTCCGTCCAGCCCCAGGCGCCCACGAAGCCCCTGGGACCGGTCTTCAAGGTCGCCGCCGGACCGGCCCGCTGGGCTGACGAGCGGATCGGCCTCGCGGGGCTCACCCGGCCCTTCCTGCGCAAGGTCTTCCCGGACCACTGGTCCTTCCTACTCGGCGAGGTCGCGCTCTACTCCTTCATCGTGCTCCTGCTGAGTGGGGTCTTCCTCACCATCTGGTTCAAGCCATCGATGGCCGAGATCGAGTACGAGGGGACCTACCAGCTGCTCCGCGGCATGCCGATGTCGGAGGCGTTTGCATCGACACTCGCACTCTCGTTCGATATACGCGGCGGCCTCCTGCTCCGGCAGATGCACCACTGGGCGGCAATGCTGTTCATGGCCGCGATGCTCACCCACAGCCTGCGCGTGTTCTTCACTGGCGCCTTCCGTAAGCCGCGGGAGATCAACTGGCTTATCGGGGTCACCCTGATCCTTCTGGGTCTCATCGAGGGCTTCGCCGGCTACTCGCTGCCGGATGACCTGCTGTCCGGCACCGGCCTGCGGTTCGTGGACGGCCTGATCCGGTCGATCCCGCTGATCGGCACCTGGGCGGAGTTCTTCACGTTCGCCGGCGAGTTCCCGGGTGACCTGATCATCCCCCGGCTGTACATGGTGCACATCCTGCTCGTACCGGCCATCATCCTGGGGCTGATCGCGGCGCACCTGGCGCTGGTGGTCTACCACAAGCACACTCAGTTCCCTGGTCCGGGCCGGACCGAGGAGAACGTGGTCGGTTACCCGGTCTTTCCGGTCTACGCGGCCAAGGCCGGCGGCTTCTTCTTCATCGTCTTCGGCGTGACCACCCTGATGGGCGCCTTACTTCAAATCAACCCGGTGTGGGTGTTCGGCCCGTACAACCCGGCCGAGGTGACCGCAGGGTCACAGCCCGACTGGTACATGGGCTTCGTCGAGGGCGGCATCCGGATCATGCCGAACTGGGAGTGGCACCTCGGCTCCACCACCTGGTCGTGGAACGTGGCGATACCCGGTCTGGGACTGATGCTCCTCCTGCCCGGCGTGATGGCGGTCTACCCGTTCGTCGAGGCCTGGGTCACCGGGGACAAGTCCGAGCACCACATCCTGGACCGGCCGCGGAACGCGCCGACCCGGACGGCGTTCGGGGTGGCCGCGATGACCGGCTTCGGCATGCTGTGGATCGGCGGCGGCAACGACCTGGTGGCCACCACCTTCGGGGTCTCGCTGAACGCAGTGACCTACTTCCTGCGAGTCGCGGTGTTCGTCGCCCCGGTGCTCGCCTTCATGCTGACCAAACGGATCTGCATCGGGCTGCAGCGCTCGGACGAGGAGCGGCTGCTGCACGGCGCGGAGTCTGGCATCATCGAGCGCGACCCGTCCGGAGGTTACTCCGAGCGGCACCGGCCGATCTCCCAGGGCGAGGCGTTCACCCTCACCCAGCAAAAGGAGTACGCGGCGCTCACCCCGCTCACCGAGACCGACGGCATGTCAGCCAAGGAGGTCAAGGCGGAGCAGCGTCGCCGCGCGGCAGCACGGTTCTACTTCATCCACGACATACGCAAGCCGACGCGGGCCGAGCTGGAGGAGGCCGCGCACCACCACGGCGACGGGAATGGTCACGGAGACGGTGACGGCCACGCGGTGGAGGGCGACGGCAACGGCCACCACTCCATCACCGCCGGTACCACCCAGCAGAACGTGTCCAGCCAGAGCCACTAGCGCTCTCCTGGCAGCACCTCCTGCGCCCCGGTCCTCGCGGGCCGGGGCGCAGACTCATTGGTGCTACGTCAGCGGTGACTCAGCCAACTCGTCGCCGAGGTAGCGGGTGACCGTCCCGGCACCACCGAGCAGCGCGTACGCCACCGCCGGCGGAGCGGGTGGGGCGGGCTGACCCGCGGTGAGCAGCGTGTCGACCACCCGGTGTCCACCGAGCATGCCCGGCAGCCCGCGGATGCCGGTCGGGTCCAGGTCGGTGTCCTCCCGCCACACCTCGACGCCGCCCACCCGCAGGTCGGTCCAGCTGCGTACCCGGCCGCCGGTCTGGCCGTCCCGGCCGAGAACCAGGGTCTCCCGCAGCCGTAGCCGCGCCGAACCGGCGAGGTCGAGGCTCATTGTCCGGATCACGTCCGCCCCGTCGGAGATCACGAACGGCTGGCCGGCGTAGATCAGGCACGCGTCGTCGGCCAAGCTGATGGTCGTCCGCCACGCCGCCGGCCGGCCTCGGCCGTGGTAAGCCACAGTGCCGGCGACATCGAACAACTCCAGCGCTGCGTCCGAGCCGACCTCGACCGCCACGTCGACCTCGTCGCCGCCGAGCAGCAGCGCGGTGGTGGCTACCAGCCCGACCCGTGGACCGCCCGGCCCGTCAGCCACCCGCCGCGGCCGCAGCAGACCGCCGGTCAGTGCGACCCGCACCCCGTCGGGACGACGCTCGACCGAGACCCGGGTGCTCACTCAGTGGGCGTGCACGGTGCCGTCGGGATGAGCGTGCTCCCGGCCGTCGGCGTGAGCGTGCGGAGCCATCGGGCCAGGGTCGACGGCGACGTGCGTACCGGCCCGGAACTCCGCCAGCGTGTCCAGCACCCACTGCTTCAGCCGCGCCACCGAGTGCGGGTCGTGCCGGGAGAGGGCGATCACCGTCCGTCCGTCGCGGGCATGCTCGGCGTCGTGCACCATCTCAGCCACGTCGACCCCGACGTACGGAGCCAGATCGGTCTTGTTGACGATCAGCGCATCCGCCCGTGCGATGCCCGGCCCGCCCTTGCGGGCCACGTCTCCCCCGCCGGCCACGTCGAGCACGAAGAACTGCGCGTCGACCAGGGCCGGCGAGAACGTGGCGGTCAGGTTGTCCCCGCCCGACTCCACCAGCACCAGGTCGACCGGGGCGAAGTCGCGCTCCAGGTCCTCCACGGCCAGCAGGTTCTGGGTCACGTCATCCCGGATCGCGGTGTGGGGGCAGGCCCCCGTCTCCACCGCCCGGATCCGCTCGGGGGCCAGCACCCCGGCCGACCGGAGAAACCGAGCGTCCTCGTCGGTGTAGATGTCGTTGGTGATCACCGCCAGGCTCAGCTCGCGGCCCAGCTCGGCGCAGAGCAGCGCGATCAGCGAGCTTTTCCCGGTGCCCACTGGCCCGGCCACACCCAGTCGCAGCGCACGGCTGGTCACGGCGTGAACACCTGGGTGATCTGGGTGACCCGGCTGCCGGAAACGGCGATCTGGTAGTGAGGCCAGACCTCGTCCTCGATGGCCTGCACCAGGTCGGCCATTGACGCGCTGGCCGGCTTGAGGTTGTCGTTCAGCAGCCGGACCTTGGTGGCCTCGGTGAGCGCTGCGGCCTTCCGGCCCCCGGCCTTCTCGTAGTAGTACTCCTCGCAGAAGGCCCCTTCGGGTCTGACGTCCTTCTCCTCGCACCGCGCCTTGGCGTTGCTGCCGGAGTACCACCGCAGCGGCACGTAGGACAGTGCCCCGTCCTCGCTCAGGCTGAGCTCGCTCGCGTACGTGCCGTCCTCGGTGGACGCCGGTGACGCACTCCGACTCGGGGTGGGTGAGGCCGTCGGTGAGCTCGGAGCGGCGCTCCTGGGGGTAGCCGTCGGGCTGGCGCTGCTCGGCGTCGCCGTGTCCGGGAAGGTGGAGGGCGCGACGGGTGTCGACGTCGCGTCGGGCTCACAGCCCCCGCAACCGGCCAGCGCCAGCACGGCCAGGGCGGCCAGCAGCGGCGGCAGGCGGTCAGGCACGAAACAGCCTCCTCGTCGCGAACGAATGGCGCTGGCCCCACTCCTCGACCAGCGGGGCGCCGTACGCCGGAATCTCTTCGGTACCGGTCAGTCCCGCCGTGGACGCGACCAACCGCTCCACCTCCGGCTCCGCCTGTACGGCCCAGGTCACCGCCCGGCTGGGGTCGAAAGGCTGCAGCTTCAGGGCCGCGGCGATCACGGTCTGGACGTCCTCGTACGCGACCAGCCGGGCCAGCTCGTCGGCCGCCAGCCCGGCCTCCGCAGCCGCGGCCCCCAGCACCACAGCCCGGCACCAGACTCCGGCCTGGTGGTCCCGCAGTTCGTCCAGGGACCAGACCGCGCCGGCCGTCCGCAGGTAACTTCGCCCGAGCGAATCCGACGCGCTCCGCAACACGTCGGACAGCGTACGCACTCGCCACGCCGCGTCCACCTCGACCATGGCAGGAGTCCGTCGGTCGGACCCCGCCTGCCAGCGGTGTCGGGCGACCACGGCGGCCGCCGACTCCACGGCCGTCACCGTCCGCAGCCGGACGGTGAGATAGTCGGGCACCTGGTCCAGCCGCATGCCGTGGGCCAGAGCCGGCTCGACCCCCGCCGACTGGGTGTGCGCCCCGGTCGGCAGCCGGCCGTCGGCCAGCAGCATGGTCAGGTAGGGGGCGCCGCCCATCAGAACAGCGAGTACAGCTGGGCCAGCGGCAGCACCTCGGCCGGCGCCGGGGTGATCTCGGTGCCGTCGACGGTGATACGAAAGGTCTCGGCGTCGATCTCGATCGCCGGCAACGCATCGTTGTTGATCATCTGGGCCTTGCCCACCGCCCGGGTGGGGCGGACGCCGACCAGGTCGCGCGCAAGCCCCAGCTCGGCGGCCAGTCCGACCTCCAACGCGGCCGGGGCGACGTAGGACTGGGACCGGTACCGACCGCTCCCGTAGTACAGCGCCGGCCGCATGAGCACCGGTTGGGGGGTCGGGATGGAGGCGTTCGGGTCGCCGAGGGCGCCGACCACGATGCCGCCACCCTTGATCACCACCGACGGACGTACACCGAAGAAGCGCGGGTCCCACAGCACCAGGTCGGCCAGCTTGCCGACCTCGACCGACCCGATCTCGTGGTCCACCCCGTGGCTGATCGCCGGGTTGATCGTGTACTTGGCCACGTAGCGCCGGGCCCGGAAGTTGTCAGCGGGCAACCCGCCGGCCAGCTCACCACGCACCTGCTTCATCACGTGGGCGACCTGCCAGGTGCGGGTGATCACCTCGCCGATCCGGCCCATCGCCTGGGCGTCGGAGGAGGTGATCGAGATCGCGCCGAGGTCGTGCAGGTGGTCCTCGGCGGCGATCGTGGTGGCCCGGATCCGGGACTCGGCGAAGGCGAGGTCCTCAGGCACTGCCGGGTTGAGGTGGTGGCAGACCATCAGCATGTCGAGGTGCTCAGCCACGGTGTTGACCGTGTGCGGCAGCGTCGGGTTGGTCGACCCGGGTAGCACGTGCGGTAGGCCGGCGATGGTCAGGATGTCTGGGGCGTGGCCGCCGCCGGCGCCCTCCACATGGAAGGCCGAGATGCTCCGGCCGCCGATCGCGGCCACCGTACTGGCCACGAAGCCGGCCTCGTTCAGCGAGTCGGAGTGCAGGGCGACCTGCAGCCCCCACTCGTCCGCGCCCTTCAGGCCGCGTCCACCGCAGCCGGGGTGGATCCCCAGTCCTCGTGCACCTTGTAGCCGCCGGCCCCGGCCAGAGCCTGCTCCTCGAAGGCCGCCGCCGACACGGTGTTGCCCTTGCCAAGCAGCAGCAGGTTGACCGGGAACTCGTCGAGCGCCCGGTGGGCCTGCTTCAGGTGCCAAGCACCCGGGGTCACCGTGGTGGCCTTGGACCCTTCCGAGGGTCCGGTGCCGCCACCGGCCAGGGTGGTCAGCCCGGTGGCCAATGCCTCGGAGATCTGCGACGGCGACAGGAAATGCACGTGCGAGTCGAACCCGCCGGCGGTGAGGATCTTGCCCTCGCCGGAGACAACGTCGGTGCCCGGCCCGATCACCAGCGCGGGATCGACCCCGTCGGCGATGTCCGGGTTGCCGCTCCGGCCAATGCCGACAATCCGGCCGTCCCGGATGCCCACGTCGGCGCGGACGACACCCCAGTGATCCAGGATCACCGCATTGGTGATCACCGTGTCCAGCGCCCCGTCGGCCGAGGTCGTCAGGCCCTGGTTGCCCGACTCGCGGATCGACTTGCCGCCGCCGAAGACCGACTCCTCGCCCCCGAACGTCAGGTCCTGTTCGATCTCGACCCAGAGGTCGGTGTCGCCGAGCCGGACCTGGTCGCCCGCCGTCGGACCGAAGATCGCCGCGTATGCCTCCCGCGCGATCCGCGCCATCAGGTAGTCCTGATCTGGATGCCGGGGACGACCTTGCGGCCCTTCAGAGCGACGATCCCCGCCGTACGCGAGGCGCCCGGCTCGAACCGCATGCACGTCCCCGCGGGGATGTCCAGCCGGAAGCCGGCCGCGGCGACCCGGTCGAACTTGAGGCTGGGGTTCACGTCCGGCAGGTGGAGATGGGAGCCGACCTGGATCGGGCGGTCCGCGGTGTTGGTGAACCGCAGCTCGCCGCGCTCGTCGGGGCCGCGGTCGGCGTTGATCTCCAGATCACCCGGCCGCACCCGGATCGCCCCGGGTCCCGAAGTCGACACTCCCGCCATCGGCAGTCCTCTCGGTTATTGGATCGGCTGGTGCAGGGTCACCAGCTTGCGGCCGTCGGGAAACGTCGCCTCGACCTGAACGTCCGTGACCATCTCGGCCACGCCGTCCATCACGTCGGCCCGGGTCAGCACCTCCCGACCGGCGGCCATCAGCTCGTCGACGCGGCCGCCCTCCCGGGCGCGCTCGACCACCCAGGTGCTCAGCAGGGCCACCGACTCGGGGTAGTTGAGCTTGACGCCGCGAGCCAGCCGGTCGCGCGCCACCATGCCAGCTACGGCCATCATCAGCTTCTCGGTCTCCGACGGAGCCAGGTTCATCGGGTACCTCCTATCGCCTTGCGGTCCGCAAACCTAGCAACTCCGTGTTTCGGCTGTTTTACGTGCTCTTCTCGCACCCGTCGCGCCCTGAGAGCTGCCGCCGTCGTCACTCTTCGCGGACCGAGAAGCGTGCTCCGCTCATCGCTCCTCCGGACGCCAGCGGGGCGCACCTGGCGATACTCGAAGAGCGGGTCGTCAAAGCAGGTCGGCCAGCATGACCGCGGCGCGCCGGGCGCCGTCGGTCTCCACCGGCCGGTAGCAGACCTCGCGGCCGAGCGCAGCGACGAGATGGGCGGCCAGGGCATCCGGGGTCCCGGGCAGGCTCGTATTCGACACAGGTGCCCGCGCCGTAGCGCTCGAGCCGGTGCCGGACGTGGAAGCTCTGCTCGAAGTGGTGCCGGGGCGGGACGTACAGGAAGGGCCGGTTGGCCGCGGCGAGCTCCATGGTCGTGTCAACCGCTCGGCATCGAGTCCCGGGGGTTCTGGCCGCCGACCTAGGTCCCGCTGAGCCGGCCTAGCCCGCCGCTCCGTTACTCTTCGGGACGGCCTCCTCCGCCGGCGGCGGGCCGGGCGGAGTGCCGTCACCGAACGGGCGGCCGCCGAGCTGTTCGCGGCCGTGCGGGCTGAGCCAGCCGCGCAGGTAGGGACCCTTGGGCACGATCTGGCTGGGGTTGAGCTCGGTGTGCACCACATAGTAGTGCTGCTTGATCTGGACGAAGTCGGTGGTGTCGCCGAACCCGGGGGTCTGGAACAGGTCCCGGGCGTACGCCCACAGCACCGACATCTCGGTCAGCTTGCGCTGGTTGGCCTTGAAGTGGTTGTGGTACACCGCGTCGAACCGGGCCAACGTCGTGAACAGCCGGACATCGGCCTCGGTGATCGTGTCACCGACCAGGTACCGCTGCTCCTGAAGCCGCTCGCTCAGCCAGTCCAGCCGGGCGAACAGCCGGTCGTAGGCGGCCTCGTACGCCTCCTGGGAGCCGGCGAAGCCGCACTTGTACACCCCGTCGTTGACGTCGGTATAGATCAGCGCGGCCACCTCGTCGATCTCGTCGCGCCGGCGCTCGGGATAGAGGTCCGGGGCACCCGCTCGGTGAAACTCGGTCCATTCGGTGGAAAAGTCGAGAGTGAGGTGGCGGTAATCGTTGGTGACGAGCTCCTTGCTGGCCACCTCGACGATGGCCGGCACCGTGATGCCGCGGGAGTAGTTCGGGAACCGGGCGAGGTAGGCCTGCTCCAGCCGCTCGTAGCCGAGCACCGGGTCGACGCCGCCGGGATCGAGGTCGAAGGTCCAGCTGCGGCTGTCGTGGGTCGGCCCGCACAGCCCCAGCGAGATCACGGGTTCGAGGCCGAGCAACCGGCGGACGATGATCGCCCGGTTGGCCCATGGGCACGCTCGAGCGGCGATGAGCCGGTAGCGGCCGGCCTCGACCGGATAGCCATCGCGGCCGTCGCGGGTGATCCGGGTCGACACGTAGTTCGTGTCGCGCTGGTAGGCCTTGCCGTGGCTCACGTAGGTGTCGGCCGTCGGGCTCTCGGTATCCGTCGTCACGCGGGCCAGGGTAGTTGGCGGCTCCGAGTCCCGGCCGAGGGCGACGCGATGCCGCTCAGCGAGGCGCGGACTGGTTCCGCGTAGCCACCTCGGCGGCCGTCAGGGCCGGTCGAAGACGACGACCTCGTCCACGGCACCGGTCAGACCGCCACCGAGCCACCAACGACCGGTCCCGGCGTCGGCGGTGACGACACTCGCGGTGGGCGGGTTGACCGGAGGCACGGCCGCCTCGGCCGACGGCCTGGTCGGCGCCAGCAGCGAGGCCGAGTAGCAAGCAGAGCAACGGGACGCGTACGCACCGGGACCGACGCACGGCACGAAGGACCAACCCCCGAGATTGCCCTCGAACCGGCTCCCCCGAGCTCCGGCTCTGGCGAGTCTGACCAGGATCGAGCAAAGGGG
>DASQUF010000262.1:0-2797 GCA_035641435.1 Propionibacteriaceae bacterium
CCACGCCGCAGCGAGAACCCGACCAGCGGCCACTTCGCTCCGAAGCCAACCAGCAACCGGTGGGCAGGGCATATTCCTGAGACCGCCCGCCGAGCTTCCTGAGACCGCCCGCCGACCTCTCGGAAGCTACGACCCCGCAGCTCCGTGCGCTCACACAACCATCTCGGCCCACCGCGAGCTGGGCGCCGACCACGAACTGAGTTGGGCGGTGACACCTAGGGGTGCGCGGGGAGAAGTCCTTGCAATGAAATAGTCACTCGTCGTGTCATCGGCGCGCCAGCCCAGGACCATCGGCTCCCGCCGGGTGCCGAGCCGGGCCAGTAGCCCCTGACAGTCCGATATGCCCGGGTAGGCGCACTGGAAGAACACCGTGAAGGCGTCGTCTGCCGCGCGCTCCGATCCCGTCTCGGCGCACCTCCACGTCCAGGGCCCGTCGCGCGGTTCCCGATCAGCCGGTTCCTTGCCGGCAGGGGGCCAACTGGATGGTGTTGCCGGTGAAGCTGATGTCTCGCCCGGCGAGCTTGGCGCCATTGTCGGCCACGACGCCGGTGGGGTGCTTACCGCCGGCGGTGGCGCAGATCAGGTTGTCGTGGACATGGAGGCCGGCCAGCAGGTGGGTCGGCGGGGTCGAGTCGGGCCGGTCCTGCTGGGTCCCGGTGATTCCGTTGTAGTTGCCGGACAGGCGGTTGCCGTAGACCTCGACGTTGGAGCTGGAGGCCACCGTGATGCCGCCGTCCCAGTACCAGCCGGCGCCGCGGAGCCCGTTGCGGTAGACCCGATTGTCGCGGATGACCGCGTCCCGGCTGATCTCGTAGAAGATCCCCTCGGCGAAGTTGTCCTCGATCAGGTTGTGCTCGATGAGCGCGTTGCGGGCGTTGATGTCGGCCCACAGCCCCCGGCAGTCGTTGTCGTGGACGTGGGCGTTGCGGATGGTGACCTGCCCCACGTCCCACTTCATGCCGCCGGCCTCCCACTCACAGGCCGCGTGCAGGGTGTGGTTGCGCGCCAGCTCGGGCCCGTCGAACGTATTGCGGTCGCGGTCCAGCCCGTCCAGGAGGATCCCGGTGGCGGCGTTGCCGCCGATGCCGAGCTGGTCGTTGTCGTTGTAGTGGCCGCCGAGGATCTGCATGCCGTCGGCCCCTAGGAGGCCGGCCCAGCCGTTGTGCAAGGCCGAGACGTTGCGAACCACCCAGCCGCTGGCGTGCGACTCCGGCTGGATGGCAGCCCCCTGCCGGTCGCTGGCGTAGTCCCGGACCATCACCGAGTCCAGGGTCACGCCGCTGGCGCCGCCGGAGAACGCCGACTTCAGGCTCCGCCCGCCGTCCAGCACCGCGCCCGGTTCCCCGCAGAAGGTGTCGCCCGACCTGGGCTGGACGCTGAAGTTGCGCAGGTGGGTGCCGGCCTTGATCAGGTAGGTGGTGCCGGCCGGGTGGGCGTCCACCACCCGCTGGGCGACGTCGCCGACGCCGATGGGCACCGCCGCCGCGCTCGCGCACCGGGTAGAAGGCGACGGGGCAGGCGCAGTCGTGGTGGTCGGCCGGGTCGTTGTCGTGGTCGGTCGGGTCGTTGTCGTGGTCCGCCGGCTCGTTGTGGACCGCCGGGTCGTCGAGGTCGACGTCGTGGTGGCGGAGCCCGATCTACCGCTGCCTCCCCAGTCGGACGAGCATGCGGCCAGCCCCAGCACGGCGGACAGGGCGACCCCAACCAGGATGGAGCGCGCGAACGTGGTCGTCAGCCGGGACATGGCTCGGTTCTCACCCATCGACGTGATCCAATTCGCCCGCGGCACGGTTCCCCAGAGAGTCGTGCGTCTAGACGTATGCCCACCAGTCCGGTGGAGCGCCACCCTATACGGCATGGGGCGGCGCGAGGACTTGAACGCCATCCTGGGCGGTCCACCCATGCGCCCCGGTCAGGGCAGGAACTCGATCTCTGGCCGACACGGTCGCTCATGACCGACTACCCCTTGGGAGCGCGATCGGCGGCGATGGAGGCGATGGAGCGTCGGGCGCTGGCGCTGGTTACGGACGACGTGGTGGTCGCCGTTACACCACGACCCGGGACGCGGCCTCATGCGTGAGGCCCAAGATTGATAGTTGGCGCGCCCGGAGCGGACGGGGAGGCCTTACACCTCGGGGAGTCACGGTCGTCGGACCTGCCGCCCGTAGTCAACCGGATGGCTCGCCGCGGGGCGGCGGCACGACTGCTCAGAGCTGGCGCTCATATTCGCTCCACCTAGACAGTTCTGGCACAGCCCGAAGGCGTCCAGGCCGGTGGCTGCCCGTTACTAGGAGGCCGGCCCAGCCGTTGTGAAGGGCCGACACGTTGCAAACCACCCAGCCGCTGGCGCGCGACTCCGGCTGGATGGCAGCCCCCTGCCGGTCGCTGGCGTAGTCCCGCCACCACCAGGTGGTGGACCTACCAGGCCAACGTTGGCTGCTGCGGCACTAGCTTGCGGTGGGAACGGGGAAGGTCCGCCAGGGCGACGGGTCCAGCGACGGGTCGTAGGGGGCGTCGACCCGCTTGGCCACCAGCGTGTCCGCGCCCGACGCGGCCGCCGCCTCCAGCAGCGGCGCCGGGTCGCCCACGTAAGCCGACGGGGTCGTCCACGCCGGGCCCTCGAGCGCCAGCTCGTCGAGGAGCCGGCGGCGGTCCTGCCACGGTTCGGCGGTCAGCGGGTGGCCGTCGAGCCACAGCAGGTCGAACAGCACGAGCGACACGGGCTGGTCGCGGGCCAAGCGGCGGCGGGTCGAGTCGGAGCCGGCGGCCAGGCGACGTTCCAGCCGCTTGGGGTCGT
>DASQUF010000263.1:0-4758 GCA_035641435.1 Propionibacteriaceae bacterium
GTGCGGGCTCAGCGGGGCGGTGGCGAGCGCCGGATCGTGCGCCTGTGTCTGGTGTTTGCGAAGGATCCAGGCGATACCGCCACGGCTGAGTTTGACCCGATGCTGGTTGAAGAACACCGGGTGGTCCTCGCTGCCCGGGCCGTCGAGATGCCGCTCGGCGAGGTAGGCGGCCAGCAGCGCCGTCGTGTTGTCGTCGATCGGCACGTGACGACTCTTACGGCCCTTGCCGGTCAGCGCGGCCATGGCCGGGTGATCCAAGCGGATGTCGCGGACGGTCAGGTCGGCGAGTTCTTGAACCCGGGCGGCGGTGTCATAGAGGGTGGCCAGCAGGGTCGCGTCACGTCGTCCCGTGCGGGTGGATCGGTCGGGTGCGGCGAGCAGTTGCCGCGTGTGCTCCACGGTCAGGTAGGCCACCGCCGGGCGGTCGACTCTGCTGGCGGGGATCGCGAGGATGTCCTGACAGCACGCCATGCGGGCCGGGTCCTGGGTCTGCATCCAGGAGAAGAATGAGTCGATCGCGGCCAGCCGCTGGTTGCACGTCGACTCGGAGTTGTGTCGACTGGTGCGCAGCCAGGCCAGGAACCCGGTGATCGCGTCGGCGTCGACGTGGTCGAGGGTGAGCTTCTCGGGCGAGACGTGCTGTTCGTCGCGGAAGTAGCAGATCAACAGTTTGAACACGTCACGGTAGGAGCTGATCGTGTTCGGCGAATAGCCGCGCAACCCGGCCAGGTAGCCGGTCAGGAACCGGCGCAGGAATACCGCGAAGTCAGTGGCCATCAGACGGCCCTGCCGTGACGGGCGGGACGACGTCGCCGATGACCTGCTGCACGCGGGCGGTGATGTCCGGGTAGGACTCGGCGGTCAGGCGCAGGTAATAGCCGGTGTCGGCGATGGACGAATGGCCCAGGTAGGTTTGCAGCACCGGTAGCAGCGCGCCGACGTCGCGGCCGGCGGCGAACCAGGACCGCAGGTTGTTGACCGCCATCGTGTGACGTAGATCGTGCACTCTGGGGCCGTGCCCGGGTCCGCCGTGGGAGATGTGTGCCTGCCAGAGGAACCGGCGGAAGTTGTGGTAGACGTTGCCGAGCGTCAGCGGCTGACCGGGCCTACTGCCGGGGAAGAACCACTCGCGATCCGCCCGTCCGGTGACCTGCGCGTGGTAGCCGGCGAGCCGTACGCGTAGTGCGTCGCAGACGGGCACCTGCCGGTCCTTGCCGCCTTTGGCGTCGCGGATCTGCAACACGCCAGTGTCGAGGTCGACGTCGGCGACGCGCAGCAGCCGGGCCTCCGAGGCGCGCAGGCCGCAGCCGTAGATCGTGCGGAACAGCACCGGCATGACCAGGTGCCGTGCCGGGACCTCGGCGCAGTAGTGACAACGGTCGGTTTGGGCGAACAGCGCCGCAAGTTCGGCGTCGGTGTAGATGTGCGGGACGTACCGGATGGGCCTGGGCAGCGCCGCCCGGGGCAGTAGGTAGGCCGGGGCACCACGCCGACCCAGCCAACGGGCCAGCTCCCGGACCGGCGCGACCAGGCCGGCCAGCGTCGCAGGCTTGACGCCTCGGCCTCGTGCCGCGGCGATCCACGCGTGCACCGACGCCTCGGTCAGCGTGTCCAGGCCGGGGAACTCGCGGCGGTTGAACTCCTCGAACCGGGCCAGCACCCGCGCCTCGGCGTCGTATTTGTAGCCGACTGCCCGCTTCTCGGCCACCAACACCGTGATCGCGTCCACGAGCGTGACGCCGGCGCTCATCGTCGCGCCCCCGCGCTCGACGCGGGAGCGTCCGGGTCCAGGGCGCAGGCAGCCAGCAAGCGCAGCGAGGATTTCAGGTAGACACCGGTGGACGCGACCTGCTGGTGACCGAGGATCTCGGCGATCTGCTCGACCGGTGTACCTTCCTCCAGCAGTCGAGTCGCCAGTGAGTGCCGCAGCGAGTGCATACCATGACGGCGCGCCTCACCCAGCGGAACATGCGCTGCCCGGGCGTGCTTGACCAGGATCTGGTGCAGATGGTCCTGGTCGGAGAACGGGCCGATCGGGGCGGTATGCCGCAGGAACAGTTCCGGGCACTCGCATACCGGCCGAGCGTGCCGGATGTAGTCGATGATCGCCCAGCCGACGTCCTTGAGCAGCGGCAGCTGTATCTGCCGGCCTGTCTTGGCCTGCACCACAGAGATCCGGTTGCCGGGCCAGTCGAGGTCGGCGAACCGCAGCCGCTTGACGTCGACGCCGCGCAGCCCAAGCCGGGTGATCAGCAGGATGATCGCGTAATCGCGTTTGCCGCACGGGTTGCCCCGGTCGACCGCATGAAGAACCTTCCTCACGTCGGCCGGGTCCCATACCGACGGGATCCTGGCCTGCCTCGTCGATTTCGCCGCCGGCACCGCCTCCAACACGGTGGCCTCGACCAGCCCGTCGCCGTTGGCGAACCGCAGGAACGACCGCACGGCGCACAGCTTCTGCTCCACCGTCTTGGCCTGGTAGCCAGCCAGCGTGGCCATGAACGCGTCGATCACCCGCGCGTCCAGGCCAGCCAGTCCGCCCCTCGTGCCGATGAACGCGAGGAATTCGCCGGCCACCGTGACATAGGTTCGCACCGTCGATACGGCGCAGCCAGCCGTCTGCAGCGACGCCTTGAACCGAGCCAGAACGCCGGCCTGCTCGGCGTTCAGCTTGTCCACGTTTCGGGAGTAGCGGCGCAGCACCGCCCGGTGGGCGGCGAAGTCGTCGAGCATCGCGGCAACGCGGAACAAGTACACATCGGTCGGCTTCAGCGTGCCGGCCTGCTCCTTGTCGAAGAAGCCGCCAGACGCCTCGTCGACCCAGGCCATCGCCACGTCCAGCGAGAACTCCCGCACGCCACGGGACGCGAAGAACCTCTGCAGACGGCGCCAGCAGCCCCGGTACCAGACCATCGTCGAAGGCTTGTAACCCAGCCGCACCAGCTCGGCGTCCAACCCGGACACCAGTTCGGAAACAGCAACCATGACGATCGACCCTCCAATCACGAAGACCCGGCACCATGCCGAGCCGCGTGATCAGAGTCCGTCCGAGATTATGCGCAGCGTTCGGTCGTCACCACCGCGCCCACCCGCGGCAACCGCTCGACGCTACGCATAACCCAACGCTGTTCATAGGGCTCGGCGGTCTCGCCCGTGCTGGCGAACCTGTTCATGCACTACGCGTTCGATTCATGGATGGAACGGGAGTTCCCGGCCGTGGAGTTCGAGCGTTACGCTGACGATGCGGTGGTGCATTGCGCGACCGAGCGGCAGGCACGTGAGGTGCTGGCCGCGCTCACCGAGAGGATGAAAGAAGTCGGGCTGCGCCTGCATCCCGACAAAACGAAGATCGTGTACTGCAAGGACTCGCGGCGACGTGGCTCGTACGAGCACACGACGTTCACGTTCCTCGGATACACGTTTCGCCCTCGTAAAGCCAGGTATCCGGACGGAAAGGCGTTCACGTCGTTTCTGCCCGCGATCGGTGCGGAGGCGCTCAAGGTGATGGGTCGAAGGGTTCGCTCCTGGCGGATCCATATGCGCGTCAGGGACGATCTCGCTGAGCTCGCCGAATGGATCAATCCCATAGTGGCGGGTTGGATGAACTACTACGGCCGGTTCTACCGGTCGGAGCTATATCCCTTTCTGCGGCGCATCAACACCTACCTGTTGCGGTGGGCGCGGAAGAAATACAAGAGGTTGCGCTCGTTCAAGCGCCGCAGGGCATGGTGGACCGGGCTCATCGATCGAGAGCCCGGCCTGTTCAAGCACTGGGCATGGGAGAGCCAGTTCAGCTGGAGAGGATGAGAAGAGCGGAGTGACGGGAGACTGTCACGCTCCGTTCTGTGGGAGCCCAGGGGTGAGATTCCCCTGGGCCACCCGACCGTCGTCCTGTGTGGCTGATCGCGTTTGTCCAGGTTGGACCGCGTGTCGGCGAGACAGGGTGCGGCCACCGCTGATCCTCTTCGGGTTCCTCTCACAGATCTCGAAGACGAGGGCGGTGGCCGTGGTGGGCAGTGTGCCGCAGGACCGGGCCGTGGACCAGGACGAGGTCGCGGCGCGTCGGGATGATCTTGTCCGGTTCCGGGAGGTGTTCTACGGCTGTTTACCCACACGAGCGGACGCGCAGTTCGAGCTGACCGAGGCGCTGCTGTGCGTTGACGGGCCGGTGCGGTCGCTGGTGGATCTGTCGCTGGCCCCGGAGCACCGCCGGGGCCACGGCGCTCTCTACGCGGGGCTCAACGACGGGTCGATCGAGATCGCGCGGCTGCGCCGCGGGTTGGCCGGGCTGCCGCTGCCGCGGATCGGGGAGCGGATCGTGCTGGCCGCGGACGTGTCGCCGTGGCTGCGTCCGGACGCCCAGACCAGCCCGCAGCGGCTGTTCTGCCACGTCCACGGCCGGGCCAAGGGCACCGCCCAGATGATCCCCGGCTGGCCGTACTCGGTCGTGGCCGCGCTGGGAAGCGGGCGCAGCAGCTGGACCGCGGTGCTCGACGCGGTGCGCGTGGGACCCGCCGACGACACCACCGCGGTGACCGCCGCGCAGCTGCGGGAGGTGGTGGACCGGCTGCGCCAGGCGGGGCACTGGTTCCCTGGTGACCCACTCGTGTGGATCGTGCTCGACTCCGGCTACGACGTGTGCCGACTGGCGTTCCTGCTCGCCGATCTGCCGGTCGTGCTGGTCGGGCGGCTGCGCTCGGACCGGGTACTGGCCCGCCCGGTGCAACCCCGCCCCAGCGGCGCCCGAGGTCGTCCCCG
>DASQUF010000264.1:0-3698 GCA_035641435.1 Propionibacteriaceae bacterium
GACCTGGGACCCCGTGTACCCGCCGGTTCCAGTGCTCGCTTATGACCAGAGCGGCGCACCGGTGTCGATCCCCAACCTGGACACTTTCCTTGGGGAGTACTTCCACGAGCCGGTCTCACTCCCAGCCGCCGTGGCGCCCACGGCAACCGGCGTCGGTGAAGTCTGGATCGACACCCAGTATGAGCTGACGGCTCGCAAGACGAAGCCGGGAGCGGCGACCGCGGTCGACACCTCGAGCTGGCAGGTCACCAAGAAGTTCGCCCTGCCGAGGATCAATCTCAACAACCCGCACAACATGTGGACCGACCGACGTCAGCAAGTGATCTATAACTCCGAGTGGTTCGGGACGGCGCTTGCAGCGTTCGACCGGGACAACGGCAGGCTGGTGGCGAATATCGAGGTCGGCGAGGCACCAGCGCACGTGATGACCAGGACCGACACCGATCAGGTGCACGTAACTCTCAACGGTGAGGACGCGGTCGTGGAGCTCAGCCCGCGCGCGACAAACATCGATCGCCGGATTCCCGTCCAGCGCGAGGGCGAGCTGGCTGGGCAGCCCCATGCCCACTGGATGAGCTCGGACGGCCACGCGATGACGACGCCGAACTCCAACACCAACGACTCGACGCTGATAGACGTCCCTGCGGGCACGATCACCGCCAAGCTGCCTACCGGCACGCTGCCGATCGCAACCGCGATGATGCCCGACGCAAGCAAATACTACGTCTCCAACTACCTCGACAGCACGATCAGCGTCGTGGACATGTCCGCACCGCAGCGGGTGATCAAGACGATCAACCTGCTGGCCAACTACGACCCGATCAGTGGCGCGGTCACCGGGCCGATCGGGGCGCTCCCCATCCAGACGCCCGTGAGCCCCAACGGCAAGTACGTCGTGACGGCCAATACGTTGACCGGGACGATTACGATCATCGACACCGACACCGACACGCTGGTCAAGAGCTTGCCCTGTGACGCTGGCTGCCACGGCGTAAATTTCGGCGCCAAACGCGGCGCGGGCTACTTGGCCTATGTCTCCAGCAAGTTCTCCAACAGCCTGATTGTGGTTGATCCCGACCCCAACAACGACGGTGAGCCAACCGACGCTGCGGTGATCGGCCGGGTAGTGCTTACCGCCGGCCAGGGCACCCGCGCCGACGACCGCGTCCTCGGCAATGCCGGCATGGGCGGACAGGGAGTGCTGCCGATTCCACTCGTCTACAACGGTTGGGTCCAGAACGTCCCCAACACGCCGCCTTTTGACCAACTCACATGTGAGCAGCGAAATCCGCTCGGCGGAGGCTGCCATTAGCTAGCTAAGCGGCGAACGACACCTGCGACGGATTCGGCGCCAACCGGGTCGAGTAGCTGCTGCCGCATACGCCAAGCGAGGGCCTGGGACCAGCTGAGCGACACCGTCGCAGGCTAGCCCAAGGCAGCTGCACTGCTCGCGCCTTGCGACCGTTGCGCGCTCATCGGCTGTTTGTTGCTCGGGGCGGGCTGGCCGGTCAGTCTCGGGTAGGTGCCCGGCCGGTCGCTGTCTTATCGGCTGCCCACCGCTCTTCCTGGTGTGGCTCTGTCATGGCATGCGGCCCGGTCGTGCACCGTGGCGAGGCGTGGCTCGAGAAGGGTGTGCTCTGCTGGAAACAGCGTTGCCCGTCCTCGCTGACCGAGGCCACCGGGTCGAGGATGAGGAGGACGGTGATGGATCGTGTGGTGATCGGGATGGATCCGCACAAGCGGTCGGTGACGATCGAGGCCCGCGACACCCGGGAGGTGCTGCGCGCGACCGGCACGTTCGGCTCCGACACCGGCAGCCACCGGGGCATGCTCAGGCTGGCCCGCCAGTGGCCGCAGCGGGTGTGGGCGGTCGAGGGGGCTCACGGGGTCGGCCGGCCGGTCGCGCAGCGCCTGCTGGCCGACGGGGAGCGGGTGCTGGACAAGCTGGCCGCGAGGGCCCGGGTGTTCGACGCGGGCAGGGGCGCAAGACCGACGCCCACGACGCGCACGCGGTGGTCATGGTCGCGCTGCGGGACCGGGGGCTGCGCGAGGTTGGCGTCGACGCCGACCGGAAGGTGCTGCGGCTGCTGTGTGATCGCCGGGATGCGCTGTCCCGGGCCCACATCCAGGGCCTGGGCCGGGCCCATCGGCTCCTCGCCGAGCTGCTGCCCGGCGGGGCACCGGTGGCCCACCACCCATACAAGCGACTGCTCGGCACTGTCCGCCTGCGTGACCAGGTCGGACGCACCCGGCGGCGGCTGATCGCCGACGAGCTCGCCGAGCCGGCCCGCATCGAAGCCCAGCTCAAGGGCTCTCAAAACCGAGCTGGCCGCGGCCGTGACCGCCCGCGGGTCGCAGCTGATGGACCTGCCCGGCATCGGCCCGGCCGGGGCGGCCCGGATCAGGGCCGGTTGGAGGCGGTCGCGGGGCGTCCGAGCAGGTGTCGAAGTCGTTGCGGTCGCGGCTGGCGCCTGAGGAGGTGACCTTGGAATTCGGGGGTGAAGGTTCTCCGGCGAGGTGAACTGGTGGTTCTTCGCCAAGAACCAGGGGGAGGCCACGATCAACGTGACGTTAATTGGTCGGCTGCCGGAGACGGCGGGTAGCGCAAGCATGGGCGACGGTTTGCAGGGGCCGGGGACGCGACGGCGGCGGTGCTGGTGGCGGGCCACCGGGCGGGGTCCGCGGTGCTGGTGGACGGTCGGCACGTGCTGACCGCCGCGCATGTGCTGCGCCGCACTGTGCCGTGGTCCTCCTTGCCGCACCGCACGAAAACCAGGTACTGCCCACCGCCGTCTACGTTCCGTCTGGCCCACTTGTGCCAGCCCAACCGGCACCACGGCGACTTGGCCATGCTCACCCCCATATGTCGACATCGACCGCATCGTGATCGCGTACGAGGCACGTGCCTGAGCCGCACCCGCGCGCCGCCGGCACCGGACGGATGAGAAGGGCTGTCCTGGGCGCTGACCGTCCGCTTGCAACGAACCGGACCTCAGCTGCCGTGCAGCCCGGCCCAGATCGCCTTGGTCAGCGTGGCGTTGGCGTCGTCGCCGTCCAATGACCAGACCATGGCGCCGGCCAGGACCTGATCACGGATGTAGGTGGTCTTCTGCGCCAGCACCTCGGGGTCGTCGTAGGTCCAGAACGTCGTGCCGTCGAAAAGCCACGCGTGACCTGCATCCGTGTCCCTGTACAGCGTGTAGCCCCGGTCGAGCAGCGTTCGCAGAACCTTCCAGTCCTCGATGCCCGCCTGGAACGTGGCCGGAGCCGCACCCGAAGCCGGCTGGAACAGTCCGTCGTCGCCACCAGTGACACCGGTCCAGCCCTGCCCGTAGTACGGGATGCCGGCGACGAGCTTGTCGCGAGGCGCCCCGCGAGCCAGCCACTCCCGCACCGCGCGGTCGAGGGTGAAGTCCGGCGTGACGGGTGCATCCGCGGGCTCGAAGAGCGCAGATTGCTGATTGGTCGTGGCCTCCCAGGTGCCATGGAAGTCATAGCCCTGAACGGTGGCGAAATCGAGGTACCTGAAAATCTTCTTGCCCTCGAACCCGGCGTCCATGGCGCCTGGGTTGGCCGGCAGGAACGCCGTCAGCTCGTAGTGCCGGCCCGTCTGCTGGCCCAGCGCGTCGAGCTGCCGGCGGAACTCCTTCACCAACTCGGTGAAGTTCTTGCGGTCCTCCGCCCGTACGACGTTGCCG
>DASQUF010000265.1:0-12040 GCA_035641435.1 Propionibacteriaceae bacterium
CCCCGCCAGGGGGTTGACGGGTGACCGCCCCTACAATTTCCGGACTGAGGCGATCCTCGGCTCGAGTCTCGCAACGCACATCGCATGCCCATCTCGCACGAGACGTCTCGGCTTTCCCCGCGCCTTCGGTGCGATCTCGCAGCGGGCAGCTCGACGCCATCATTGTGCCTGCGTCCCGGCCGGCGTCCTTCTTGCAGCCGGCAATCGACCTGGCCGCTGATCTCGATGTCCTGCTGGTCGTCTTGTGTAGCCGGCAGACGAGGATCGAGCAGGTCGCCCAGCGAATAGCAGCCACCCCCCGAGCGAGAGCCCTTCTCATTCCGGTTCCTTCGGACTGGACCCACGTCTACTTCCCGACTCGCACATCCGACCCGTCCTTCGACAGAGCCAAAGGGGGCCGCGACAGCGACCTGAGCAAGAAGCGCAATCTAGGGCTGCTCCTGGCGCGTCTGCACGGCTGGAACAAGATTGCCTTTGTCGATGACGACATCACCCTCACGAAGACCGATAACGTCGCGCGGCTTGCCGGCCAGCTTGACGCACACCAGGTTGCGGGAATGGTGCTCCAGGAGTTTCCCGACAACTCCGTGGTATGCCATGCACGGCGGCTGGCGCGCATGACCCAAGACGTCTTCGTCAGTGGCGCCGTACTGGGGGTGCATTGCAACAACCTCCCGCTCTCGTTCTTCCCTGACATCTACAACGAGGACTGGTTCTTCTTCGCCCGGGACGCTGCTCAGCGCCAATTGCGAAAGGTGGGCCAAGCGGCGCAGGAGGAGTACGACCCCTACGCAAGTCCGGATCGGGCCCAGTGGGAGGAGTTCGGTGACCTGCTGGCCGAGGGCCTGTTCACGTTGTTCGGCGACTGGGATCCGAATGTGCCGTTCGCCAACCTGCTGTCTCGCGCAACCGAAACGTACTGGCGACAGTTCATCGAGGCGCGCCTGCAGGTGGTCATGGACACCGAGACAGAATTGGGCCGACTCGCGGAAGAGGCGTTCGGAGACCGCCAGATCTATGCTGCGCTCAACTCGCTGTCGGCAGCCCGAAGTCAGTTGACCCACGAAATCGATGCGGGCATGTGCGTCAATTTCGTCGATGCCTACCGGGAAGACCTGTTGCAGTGGCAGCTGATCTCCAGCGGCGTGAACAACGTCGGAAGCACTCGCGAGGCCATGGATCAGCTCGAGCTGAGGAATTGGCGGCTCGCGGGCTTCGGAGCCGAGAGCGTCGATGATGTACGGGGGGCTCGACGCATCACAAGTCTGGCGAGGGTCTGATCCTCACTCGCAGCTGAAGCTCGAACCGGCCGATCTCCGGCAGGAACTGACGCTTCCCGGTGGGCTCGAAGCCCGCCGCCTGATACGCGTGCCGGGCCGGATGGTTGTCCTCGAGCACCCAGAGCAGCAGTTCCGTGGCCCCCACGTGGCGTTCGAGACCGGCAAGCTTGTGCAGCAAGGCCCGGAACACGCCACGACGCCGGCGGTCGGGGTCGACCCAAATCGACTCGAGATAGCGCACCTTCGGACGCTCCGGCTCCGCCACCGATCGGGCCAGCCCGATCGCGCGTTCGGTGTCGCGAGCGATGACCCAGGTGGCCATCTCGATCGACCGTCGCCACTCGGCTTCGCTCCAATCCCACTCCACCTCATAGCGGGACATGAAAGCGTGGGGTGAATCCTTCAGAGCGTCGAGCCGGGCGGCTTTCAGAAGCGGCCAGTCAACCGGCGTCAACACCTTCAGAACAAGTGTCGACTCCATGCTGGCTCCAATCGGCGTCCTCGACCGCCGCAGGGGACGTCCTTGTCCAGCGCGCTGGCCTCCCATAATGCGGGGTCGATGAAAAGCGGGCGACTGACGCCGACGAAGCGACGCGAGAAGCGGTCAGCGGTCCAGCTGGCGGAGGCACCAGCCGTAGAGTGCGGGGTCGAAATCGCCGGCGTCGGAGAAGTAGAAGCCGTAGAAGCGCCGGTACACGTCGATCCAGTGGGCGGTCTCCGGGCCGAACCGTTCGACGGCCTGGCCCTCGAGCCAGAGAGCGTCACCGGCGGCGTCGGCGTAGGGCTCGAGTTCGAGAAAGGCGACTGCTCCCGTCACATCCATCATGAAATCCCCGTGCACGGTGTGCGGGCTGAAGTCGCCGATGCCGGTGACCACTGGACCGTCCGGCCCCAAAGATAGGTACGCGTTGGGCGGGCAGATGTCACCGTGCACCAGCACGGGCTCGACCACGCGCTCGGCCAGCTCAGCCTGGAGCCGGTCCCAGACTCGGGCGACGTCCGGCAGGTCGCGGGTCAGATGCGGCCGGCTGGTCTGCGTGGGCCGCACCAGCATGTTCCGAACCAGCTCACCCAGAGAGCCGAACTGAGCTGGCGCATCGGCCCCGACCAGCCGAGCGAACCCCGGCACCGGGCTGGGCAGCTCGCGCAGTCGCACCACCGCGTCCAGAAAGGTCCCTAGCGCGTCCCGCCGCTCGGTCCGCTCGGCCGTGGCCAGCCAGCCGGAGAAGGGACGGCCGGAGAACCGGCGGTCGATCGTGTACGTGCGCCCGTCGCGTACGCCGCTGTGCAGGATCAGCGGTACCTCGACGCCGATGTCGGTCTTGGCCCACGACCCGTACAGCGCCCGCAGCTGGCTGATCGTCGGCTCCGGCGCCTCGTGCCGGCTGCGGTAGAGCCGGAGCACCCGCTCTGTGTCCGATCCCGGGGGTTCGACCCCCCGAGCCCCCCGAGGCGGCGGATCGAGGGCGAACACCTCGCTCTCCCCACCGGCCCCGAGAAGCCGGTCCCGGCTGGTGCCGAACTCGGCCAGCAGCGCGTCCTCGCCGGTGTGGTCGTCGACCACCTGGTCCACCGGCCGGTGCTGCCGGTCAGCGGCACGGGCGGCCCGGGCCCGGTCCAGCTGGGTCATGGTCAGCTCGCGCGCCACCTCGGCGTCGAGCTGGTGGGCGACCAGGTTGACCGGCCCCTTCGGGGTGTCGATGTGTACGTCGGCGAGCCGAAGGCGGCGCTGCAACGGCCCCTGCATGATGCGGACCGACTGGGTCTTGGCGTGCGGCACGATGTCGCGGGAATGGATCATCCAGCCGTGCTCGGTGATCAGCGCCCGCTCGTCCCAGCCGTAGCGCAGCGTCCACCAGTCGAACCAGCGCAGCCAGCGCGCCCGCCGGGGCACCGGCTGCAGCTCGATCCCGTCCAGGTCGAATCCCGGCAGCGCCCGGCTCAACGCCAGGTCGACCTCCGCCCGCGAGGCCACCGGAAGCAGCACGTTGGTGGCCTGGCTCTCGTTGTTCTCGCCGTCCGAGGAGCCGGCGTAGCCGACCACATCAACATCCACGCGGTACCAGCCGACGGACGTCCACAACAGCGGCTGGCTGACCTTGACTCCCTGCAGCCGGTTGATCGGCACCGATTGGCTGGTCAGATTGGTCAACCCGCGGGTGATCCGCAACCCCCGCGGCGACTCCGCCAGGGTGAAGTTGAACATCGAGATGACCCGACGGCTGACCATGGTCACAGCACCGATGGCCAAGGGGATCAGGGCCGAAAAGGCGATCTGGACCACCTGGAAGACCACGGTGATGACCACGGCGGCGATCAGGAAGAGCGTGGTGATGATCCACTCCGACGACAGCAGCAGGCCGAAGACCAGCCGTTGGGGCGGCACGGTGACCAGGGGATGGTCGGTCGCGCCCAGGTCGGTGAGGAGATCGGCCGGGGCCTCCCCCTCCAGATCGCTGAGCCGGGCCTGCTCACCGTGGGCCCGGGTCAGCAAGTAGTCCCGCAGCCGGGACGACTGGCGCCGGGTCAGGTAGCGGAGCTTTGTCGTGCTGTCGCCCGCCCCGGCCTCCAGGCGCAGCTCGGCCAGTCCGAAGATCCGCGCGGCCAGCGGCTGGATGATATCCACCGACTGCAGCCGCTCGAACGGGATCTTCTTGGACTTCTTGAACACCCAGCCGGTCTCGATCCGCAGCTCCTCGTCGTCGATGACGAAGCGGGTGAAGTGCCAGGTGAACAACCCCGCGACTGCTGCGATGAGCACTACGACCGCCACCAACGGAATGATCCAGCGCAGGTCGCGGGCGTCCAGGTCCTGGTTCGTGCCGTCGGGCACCATGTCCCGGAGGAAGTAGACGAGGAAGGCCAGGAGGATCAGCCAGCCGCGGATCAGCGGGGTCAGCGGGTGGGGGCGCTCGGTCTTCTTGACCACCGGCGCCCCAGGCACCACGGGCGCCGCCGCAACCCCGCTCCGGTCCGCTGGGCCCGGGTCGGCCTCGGCCCGCTCGGTGGGCGCCTGGCCGGGGGTGGTGGTCATAGCCCCGAGGCGTGCGCCTCGCCCAGCTCGGTCAGCCGGTCACGGAGGCGCGTGGCCTCGTCAGGGGCAAGGCCGGGGATGCTGGCGTTGGTCTCGGCACTCGCCGTCTTCAGGGTCACCGTGGCCATTCCGAACGCCCGCTCCAGCGGCCCGGACTCCACCTCGACCAGCTGCATCCGGCCGTACGGCACGGCGATCAGGGTACGAAATAGCACCCCGTGGGTGATGTAGAGGTCGTCCTCGCGCTCGACGTAGCCCCAGCTGCGCCAGGTGCGCTCGATCAAACCCAGGCGTATCCCGGCGATCAGCCCGCCCACCACCACAAGGATCAGCGCCAGCCACCACAGGTCAGCCAGCACCCAGACCAGGATCGCCGGCACCACGAAGAAGATCGGGATGAAGATCAACGTGGTCAGTCGGCGCAGCGACCGGAAGTTGGGGGAGAGCCGCTTCCACTCGTAGGCCGGGGGCGCGAAGAGTTCCTCCATGACGGGATTCAGGCTACGTGCCTCCGCCACATCGAGGACTTCTTGGGCCCCCGGACGCTGATCTCGCCAAGGATGTTGGTGCCCCGGACGACGAGAGTGGGCTCGCCGTTCGTCGGCTCGCCGACCCCCTTGACCGAGGAGTCGCCCAGCACGTTGGCGGCCTCGAACCGAACGGTCGTGCCCGGCCGTACTCGGATGGTGATGCTGCCCAGGAGCTGCGTACAGGTGATCTCCACCTCGCGGCTGGTGAAGGTGGCATCGGTCAGGTCGATTATCGAGGAGCCCAGCACCACGTTGACCTGGAGCTGGCGGCCGACGGTGAGCGGACCCCTGCGGTTACTCTCGGCCAGCATTGCGGTGATCCGCTCCGGCTCGCCGCTGTCGCGAACCAGCGACAGGTGGGCCGGTCGCGGGGCGGTGGCAGGCACGAGGTCGGCGGTCAGCACCGTGAGGTCGTCGAACGTCTTCGCCTCGAGGGCAGCCGAGGTGCGCTCGGCGTGCTCATCCAGGTTGATCCGACCGTCGGCATGCGCGGCGTGCAGCACCTCGGTGACCTGGTCGCGGTCCGCGTCGGAGACCCGGAGCTGTCCGGGGTTCATCAGCAGCCGTTCTTCCGGCTCGCCTTGTCCCGCTTGTCCGACTTCGGGCCGCGAACCGTTACGCCGCCGAACAGGGTCATGCCCTTGATCACCAGGGTCGGCGCGCCGGCGATGGGTTCGCCCAGGTCGCGGACGTCGGTGCCACCGAAGATGCCAGCGGTCTCGTCACGGACCTGTATCCCCTCGGGCACTTTGATGTCCAGCCCACCGAAGCACCAGAAGCCGGAGATCTCCACCCGGGGCGCGTCGAAGATCGCCTCCCGCATGTCGAGGTCCATCCCGCCGAACAGGGCGAACGACTGGGTCTTTCGTCGCACCCGCCAGTCGCCCTTGCGGGTGACCCCACCGAAGATCGCGATGTGCCGGTCGGGCTCGTCGGCCGCGTGGACGGTGTCGATCGTCACGTTCGACGTCGGCGCGGGCGCGGTCGGAGCGACCACGACCAGGTCGGAGGTGAGCGGGATCAGGTCATCGAAGGTCCTGGCCCCCATCAGCTGATCGAGGCGCTCGTCGTGCTCGTCCTTGGTCAGCCGGCCCTCGGCGTACGCGGTGCTCAACAGGGTGGCGACGTGGTCCCGGTCGGCATCGGAGGCGCGGAGGTTGCCACCGGCGATAGGGCCGACGTCGGTGGGTTCCGAGAGGCGATCTGACATACCGCCACGCTAGTCCGACGGCGTACGGGGGGCGAGGGTCGAAAGCCCGATTCAGGGGTGCTGTCCGGAGGGTTCAGGGGCCAACCCTTACCCGCGCAGCCGGTGATTCGGATGCCCGCCTCGCAACCATCCGCGCTCGCGAGCTCGCGCTCCCGCCAGGCCCTTCCTCGCTGACCCGGCGGCCTCCCGCAGACGTCCGGCGTCGCGACCATCCGCCCTCGCAGGCTCGGGCTCCCGCCAGGCCCGCCACGCTCCGCCAGACGTCCGCGGGAGGCCGCCGACTGCGCTCGTCTTCGGCTACCCGTGGGGCAGACCAATATCGAAGACGTTGCCCTCGGGGTCGGACAGGGTGGTCCAGCGGGTGCCGTACTCCTCGAAGTCGTCGATCCGGGTCGCGCCCAGGGCCACGGCCCGTTCGACCTCGGCGGGCTGGTCGGAGCTGACCAGGTCCAGGTGCAGCCGGTTCTTGCCGGCGCGCGGCTCGGGCACGGCTAGGAACATCAACGCCGGGACGCTGCCGTCCGGGGCCGGCGGGAGGACGGCGAAGTACTGGTTGGCGCCGTCGACGAGCGGGCGGTCGAGTAGCCGGGACCAGAAGCCGGCGATGCTGGCGGCGTCGGCGGCGTCGATCACGATCTGGCCAAGACTCAGGGCGGACGTCATGGGTGGTGGCTCTCCTCGAGGGTCGTGGTGATCGGCCAGCACACCTCGGTGCGGTAGCGGGCCTGGTCGGTGGTCTCAGGTGGGCTGACCAGGTAGATCTCCCGGATCGGCCCGGGGGCGGCGGTCTCGTGGGTGGCGACGTGGGAGCCGAGGGCGGCGTACGTCTTGTCGAAGTCCAGGAACGGGCCGGCATGGACGGCGACGGCGTACGTGCCGCCGGGGATGCGCTGGGCGCCACCTTGGACGGGGACGTACGCAGTGACCTCGCCGATGGCCTCGGTGAAGAACTCCTCGCCGTACAGCGCGCCGCTCGGGCCGGTGGGTGGCGTATGAAGGCCCTGGTACAGCTCGGGGAACGTCTTCGCACACCAGACGTCGATGCCGTCCCGCGCCACTCGGGCCGTTCTTGAGGCCACGGCGATGTCGGGCAGGATCCGACGCTGCACCTCCAGAACCGCCGCGGAGGTCAGCAGACCGCGGAGGGAGGCGACGATCGCGCGGGTCCGACTCAGCTCCGCCTCCATCCGGCGCAGGTGGTCGGCGATGGCGGCATCCCGCTCGGCGGTGTCGGTGCTCGCCAGCACCCGGCGGACCTCGGCCAGCGGCATGTCGAGCAGACGCAGCCGCCCGATCAGCAAGGCATCGGGCACCTGGTCGACCGAGTAGCGCCGGTACCCGCTCGTCCCGTCCACCGCGTACGGCACCAGCAGGCCCTGCTCGTGGTAATGCCGCAAGGTCTTGACGGTCAGGTGGGTCAGCCGGGAGAACTCCCCGATGGCCACGGATGCGCTCACGGGCCCAGCCTGCAGTCTCCCGCTGGGGGAGAGTCAAGGTGGGATTCATGGCTATCCCTTATGGCGCACACAGCCGCGGTGGTCACTCTTGAAGAGGTGAGCATCCTTACCCTCCTGTTGTCTCCGGTAGCCGACTCGCCGGGGCCGCTAGCGCGGGTGGTGCTGGTCGGTGGGGTGCCCGGCGCGGGCAAGACGACCGCGATCGCGCGGGTCTCCGGTGAGCTGCCGCTGGTGGACGCGCTGGACCCCGAGGCGTTTCGCGACCGGATGCGCCGGCGGCTGCCCGAGGGCACCGATTACGCCGCATACCGGCCGCTGGTGCACACCCTGCACGCGCTTCGGGTGCTGCTCGTGCTGCTCCGCGGACCCGTGCCCGGGCGCACGCTCGTGGTGCACGACCCAGCCACCCGACCGCGGCGGCGCCGGCTGTTCGCCTGGCTAGCCCGGCGGCGCGGCTGGGATCCCGTGCTGGTTTACGTCGACGTGCCGCGGGCGCTGGCCGAGACCGGGCAGGTGCTGCGCGGCCGGGTGGTCGACCCGGCGAGCTTCGCCGGACACTGGGCGCGCTGGGAGGCCCTGCGCTGCGAGGTGACCGGAGCGCCGGACGCGCTGGACGGCGCACAGTGGTCGGAGGTCGTGCTCACCGACCGGGACGGCGCGGCGCCGGCGCTCCGCCGTTTCGTGGCGGCGTCCCGCCCTTCTCCGACCCGAGAAGTACAGCTGGCTACATCGGACAGAGGTACGTGAGAGCCGCACTGGCCTTCCGCCTGGAGCTGTTCAGGTGGTGTTGACCTAACCGGTCGGCACCACCGAGTCCGCGACCGCGGCCGCCAGGTCGCGCAGGGCCTGGTGGGTGGCCTGCTCGATGATCGAGGACGGATCGCCGCCGAAGGAGTACTCCCGATCCGTGCATCCCGTCGGACTGGCCACGGCGATGAACACGGTGCCCTCGGGGCGATCCTCCTGCGGGCCGGGACCGCCGACGCCCGTCGTGGCCACCGCGAAGTCGGCGTGCAGCAGGCGGGCGACGCCGGTCGCCATCTGCCGTGCGGTCAGCGCGTTGATCACCGGTCCGCGATCGACCCCGAGCAGGTCGTACTTCACCTCCGCCGCGTACGCGATCACGCCGCCGACGAACCAGTCGCTCGCGCCCTCGATCGCGCTGAGCCCCGCACTCACGTTGCCGCCGGTCAGCGACTCCGCCGCGGCGGCGGTCCGGTTCGAGCTGGTCAGCGCCTCGGCGATCTGCTGCTGGAGATCATCGGTCGCGTCGTCGTGTCGTTCGTCGATTCCTGCCACGCTGCCGATCATGCCCTGAAAGTGTTGGCACCAAACGTCTGCCGGACTGACGCGGTGGCGCTCCGGGCGGCTGACGAACGGCAGACCGGGGCCGGAGAGGATGACGACATGAGGTTCGAATCGCTGTACGCCCACGGGTTCGCCCGGGTCGCGGCCTGCACGGCGGATGTCTACATCGCGGATCCGCTCCGCAACGCCGAGAGCGTGGTCGAGATCAGCCGGCGGCTGTCGGAGTCGGGCGTGGCGGTCGCGGTGTTCCCCGAGCTCGCCCTGACCGGCTACGCCGTAGACGACCTGCTCGGGCAGGACGTGCTGCTGGACGCCGTGCACGAGGGTCTGGCGGCGATCGCGCGCGCCAGCGCCGACCTGTTGTCGGTGATCATCGTCGGCGCGCCGCTCCGCCACCGGGACCGCCTCTTCAACACCGCCGTCGTCCTGCATCGCGGCCGCGTGCTCGGCGTCGTCCCCAAGATCCACCTGCCCAACTACCGGGAGTTCTACGAGCGTCGCCAGTTCGCGTCCGGCCGCGGCATCGCTGGACTGGAGATCGCTGTGGCCGGGCAGCTGGCGTCGTTCGGTGCCGACCTGTTGTTCGACGCGGTCGACGTGCCCGGCCTGACGGTCGGGGTGGAGATCTGCGAGGACATGTTCGTGCCGGTGCCACCGTCCAGTGGACTCGCGCTGGCCGGAGCCACCGTGCTGGTGAACCTGTCCGGCAGCCCGATCACCATCGGCCGCGCCGACACCCGCAGCGTCCTCTGCCGGACCCAGTCCATGCGCTGCCTGTCCGCGTACCTCTACGCCGCCGCCGGGCAGGGGGAGTCGACCACCGACCTGTCCTGGGACGGTCAGACCAGCATCTTCGAGAACGGCCGGCAGCTCGGGCAGGGTGCCCGCTTCGAGGAGGATCCGCAGCTGACGGTCGCCGACATCGACCTGGACCTCCTCCGCCAAGAGCGCGCGCGGCAGGGGACTTTCGAGGACAACCGACGGGTGGCGACGCCCGATGCCCGCTACCGGACGGTCGAGTTCACCCTCGACCCACCGGACGGTGACCTCGGACTGCTCCGTACGGTGGAGCGCTTCCCGTTCGTGCCCGCCGATCCGGCGCGGCTGGCTCAGGACTGCTACGAGGCGTACAACATCCAGGTTGACGGCCTGGCCCAGCGGCTGCGCGCGATCTCCACCGACAAGGTGGTCATCGGCGTCTCCGGCGGACTGGACTCCACCCACGCGCTGATCGTCGCGGCGCGCGCCATGGACCTACTCGGCCTGCCGCGGACCAACATCCTGGGCTACACCATGCCCGGTTTCGCCACCGGTGCCGCCAGCAAGTCGTTCGCCTGGGGGCTGATGAAGGCGCTGGGCATCACCGCCTCCGAGCTGGACATCCGGCCGACCGCCCGGCAGATGCTGGAGAGCCTAGGCCACCCCTTCGCCCGGGGCGAGGAGGTGTACGACGTCACCTTCGAGAACGTCCAGGCGGGTCTGCGGACCGACTACCTGTTCCGGTTGGCCAACCACCACCAGGCCATCGTGCTGGGGACCGGCGACCTGTCCGAGCTGGCGCTGGGCTGGAGCACTTACGGGGTGGGCGACCAGATGTCGCACTACAACGTCAACGGTGGCGTTCCGAAGACCTTGATCCAGCACCTGATCCGCTGGGTGAGCGGGCTCGACGACTTCTCCGACCAGGTGGACGAGGTGCTGCTGTCGATCTTGAGCGCAGAGATCTCACCGGAGCTGATCCCGGTCAAGGAAGGCGAGGTCCCGCAGAGCACCGAGAAGGCCATCGGGCCGTACGAGCTGCAGGACTTCAACCTCTTCTACACGTTGCGCTTCGGCTTCCGACCGTCCAAGATCGCGTTCCTGGCCCACCACGCGTGGGCCGACGTCGAGCGGGGGATCTGGCCGACCGGGTTCCCGCCGGAGAGGCGGCGCGCGTACGACGTGCCGGCGATCCGCCGCTGGCTGGTCGTGTTCGTGCAGCGGTTCTTCGGCTTCTCGCAGTTCAAGCGGTCGGCGATGCCCAACGGGCCCAAGGTCTCGCACGGTGGATCGCTGAGCCCGCGTGGGGACTGGCGGGCACCGTCCGACGGCAACGCCGAGGTTTGGCTCGCCGACATCGAACGGAACGTGCCCACTGGGTGAGGCGCGTGTGACGTAGGCGACGCCGGTCCGGGGAAGTGCTCGAGCCGTAGAGCATTTGTCCATGGTTTGGCTGAACTCTTCGATCCGCTGACCATGCGCGAGCTGACGGTCCGGGCGTAGCGGGCCGCTGCTGAGCTCGGTGTGAGTGGCGTGCGGCCGGCTACCCCGTCCCGTGTGCCGGGGGAGTTCACTGGGGGAGTCCTCGCTCGCCTGCTAGGTCCAGCGGGTCCTGGCGGCGGCGGACGCAGGATCGAGGCTCGTTGCTGCGTCATCGGATGCGGTAGCCTCTACGCCGGACGTGACGCCCGGGTGACCGGAGTCCCGAGCCAGGCGGACGTAGTTCAATGGCAGAACATCAGCTTCCCAAGCTGAGAATGCGGGTTCGATTCCCGTCGTCCGCTCCACCTCATAGGCCCTAATCAAGGCTGTTTCCGTGATCTTCGACCGGTTGGGCGTGCTCGCCCCGTGTACGAGAGATGTACGAGTCGACCTGCGCAGCCGCCCCCGCCAGGTCGTTTCGAGCGATCCGCGCGTACCGGTCGGTGGTCGCCAAACTGGCATGTCCGGCCAGCGCACGAACCGTCGTCAACGGCACCTCGGCCCGAATCCACAACACGATCGCCGTCGCCCTCAGATCATGGAAGCGGAGCCCCGGCCAACCCAGTTCGCCGACCAGCGCTGACCACCGCACCTTCGTGCGAAAGTTCGAGTGATAGAGCCGGCCGCCCAGCGGACCCAGCAGCACCGGTTCGGCCGGCCGCCGGCCCCTGGTCAACCGGTCCAGGATCGGGACCAGCTCCGCGAGAACGGGCACCTGACGCACCCGGCGAGACTTCGGGGTCTGCAACTCCCCAGCGGAGAAGGCCCGGCGGATGGTCACCACCCCCGTAGTGAGATTCACGTCCCCGACCTGGAGCGCCGTCAACTCACCCGCCCGGAGACCGAGCAATGCGGCCAATCGCACGTAGTCGCCGTACCGCCGGCTCACCAGGTCACAGGCGACGGCCAGGCGGTCGACCTCCTCGACCATCAGAGTTGGCGTCACGCGTTCGACGCCAGCGCGGGCGCGCTCGACGGCC
>DASQUF010000266.1:0-2297 GCA_035641435.1 Propionibacteriaceae bacterium
GCCGCACCTCGAGCCGGCCGGGAAATGCGAGGCTGAGGGCGCCGAAGGCGGCGTTCCAGCCTTGGACGGTGGCGTCCTCGACCAGTTTCGGCGGCGCCGTGCGCTCGTTGCGGGGCCGGCCGGCCTCTTTGGCGCGTTGCCGGGCGCGTTTGTCCTCGATGTCGCGGATCGCCAGCCACAACAGCTTGACCACCGCGTCGTCGTGGGGGAAGTGGCCCCGGTTCTTGATGATCTTCCGCAGCTGGTAGTTCAGCGACTCGATGCTGTTGGTGGTGTAGATGATCTTGCGGACCTCGGGCGGGAACTCCAGGAACGGATGAACCGCTCCCACGCGTCCCGCCACACCCGGACCGTGGCCGGGTACTTCTTGCCCCAGGCCGACCCTTCGAACAGGTCCAGCTCGATCGCGGCCGCCTCAACCGTCGGGGCGGTGTAGATCGGCCGCAGCGCGGCGGCGACGGCCTTGCGGTCGCCGTAGCCGATGAACCGCATCGAGGCCCGGATCAGGTGCACCACACAGACTCCCGCTGTCAACCTCGAGCGTTCTGAGAGGGTTGGTTCGGGCATGCCGAAGTGTGGCGGCGTCCTCGCCGTGCTCAAGGCCAAGCCCTTCGGGTGGCCTGCGGCCAGCCTTGACCTCGGCTGCGGGTGCCGCCGTTCGGCCGCGGTGCCCGAACCCGCGGGGTTAGGCGGCGGTCAACTCCGGCCGTGGGTGGCGGTCAGGGTCGTAGCAGGTCCGGTCGGTCCAGCACCGCCACAGAATGCGGGTCCACCGGGCGCCGAGACCACGCAGCGCCCGGTACTTGCCTTGGCCGCGGCTGCGGGCGGTGTCGTAGACCGTCTTGGACCAGGGGTCTTCGCGGCTGGCGACGAATACCCACCAGTCGATGACGTGCCGCATTCGTCGGTTCGCGGCATAGCGGAACCGCACCTGCCGGGTCCGTCCGGAGGCCTTGGTGACCGGAGCCAGCCCGGTCTCCGCCAATAGCACCTCCACTGTCGGGAAGCGGTCCCGGTCCTCGCCCATCTCACTGATCAGCGTCGCTGCCACGATCGGCCCAATGCCCGGGAACGACAGGAAGATCGGCGCGTCGGGGTGATCCTTGAGCAGGTGACCGATCCTTTTGTCGAAGGCCCGCAGGTGATCAGAGTGCACCTGCAGCTCCTCGGCGAATAGTCGGGCGGCGAACGACTTGCCGGCGGTGGTGCCGGCGCTGGCGGACAACAGGTGTGGGGTGAGCCGGTCGACCAGCACCTGGGGATCGGTGCGGCCGCTGTATTGCTGTCGCGCGCAGAACGCGGCCATCCGTGCCGTCTTGACCCGCCGCGCCTGGTCAGGAGTGGGATAGGCGCGAATGAACGCCAAACTGATGTCACGGTCGAGCTCGGAGAACACGTGCAGCGGTGCCGGATGGTAGGTCTCCAGCACCGCCCGAAGCCGCGACTCGCACGCCAGCTTCGCGTGCAGCACCCGCTGCCGGTCCCGCGACACCGCCTGCAGCTCTGCGGTCAACGCCGAAGGGCGACTCAACGGCCGCCACCGCTGGTGCTCGTGCCGCAATGTGTCGGCGAGCACGAACGCGTCAAACAGATCAGACTTTGCCGCCGACAGCCGGTAGCGTTCACGAGCCCGCGCGGAGATCTTGGGCGGCACACAGTACAACGTGACCATCGACAAGGTCTGCAGAAATTCCACCAGTAGCCCCTCGGCCCGCTCAATGGCGACAGACACGGGCGATCCCAGCTGGGCGAGCCGGCTCGCCAGCAACGTCAACCCGGCGACGTCATGGGTGATGCGCTGCTGCATGACCAGCGCGCCGGACGCGTTCAGCACGCACAGCTGGTGGAACGAGCCGCCCCAATCGACCCCGGCGAACAGCTGTCTCTGCTCTGGACGATCGTGCCCGGTCTGACCGTGCTCTGACACCATGAGGCCTCCTCCATAGGCCGACGCCACCCTCGCGCGGCCGGCCTCGTCGGAACCTCATCTCGGCGCTCGAACGGCGCTGCTCCCGCTGGCAGATGCAAGGCCCGCCACCGCCCCGGCCGGACAGGTCTGCATCTGGACCTCGAAGGCAACTGGTCTGCACAGGTCCTGACCGAGACGGCGCGGGTGACCAGCGGGACTCTCCCGCCGCACCCATGGTGGACAGATGAGGTCTGCACCACGGTATGCGGCCAGGTCGCCTCGATCGCCTCGGGGAACCCGGTCAGCCCGTCGCAGCAGGCGATCAGCACGTCGGCGACGCCGCGGTTGCGGAGCTCGGCCAGCACCCCGGCCCAGAACTTCGCGCCTT
>DASQUF010000267.1:0-14245 GCA_035641435.1 Propionibacteriaceae bacterium
TGCCGGAGACGCCGCCGCGCTTGACCGGATTCTCGCGATCGACCCGGTGTGCTGCCATACCTGGTGCAGCGGACGGACTGGCCGGCCTCAACCAGGAGCTGCACCACCCGGGCGCCCAGCAGTCCGGTTCCACCGACGACAAAATCATCGTTCCTCCTCGGGGAGAGCCTCAGGGTCAACCTAGCGGCGGCAGCGAGGCAACCTCGGGGCCGACGGGCGACCACTCTGCCCCCGGGTCTACCGTCGGTCTGAACCCAGGTCGCCACGGGTAGACCCGGGGCACCAGGCAACCGACACGCCCGCCCGAGCCGAAGGTAGGTCATGACGTCACTCTGGCTGGACCGCAGCCGCACCATCGAGACCGATCGGTTCCTCGCCGATACCGCGTACGACGAGGTGGTGGTGGGCGCCGGACTGACCGGGCTGACCACCGCCGTGCTGCTGGCCCGCGCCGGGCGCCGGGTGGCCGTGTTGGAGGCCCGCCACGTCGGCGCCGTCACCACCGGGAACACCACGGCCAAGCTGAGCCTGCTGCAGGGCACCACCTTGTCGAACATCATCCGCCACCACTCCGAGCGGGTGGCCTCGGCGTACGTGGAGGGCAATCGGGAGGCGTTCGCCTGGGCGCTGCGCTACTGCGAGGACAACGACATCCCGGTCGAGCGGCGCGACGCGTACACCTACGCGGGTAAGCGGTCCGGGGCCTCGGCCGTGCGCAAGGAGCTCCAGATCGCGCAGAAGGTGGGTCTGGAGGTGGAACGGGTCGATGCCGACGAGCTCCCCTACCGCACCTACGGCGCGGTCCGGCTGCCCGAGCAGGCGCAGTTCGACCCGCTGGACGTGCTCACCGCCCTGGCCACCGAGCTCCGCAGCCGCGACGGCGTCCTGATCGAGGGCGTACGTGTGCTCGATGTGGCGATCGAGAACCGGGCCGCGGTGCGTACGCGCCTAGGCACGGTGACCGCGGACCACGTCATTCTGGCCACCGGCATCCCCTTCCTGGACCGGGGCCTCTACTTCGCCAAGGTGACGCCACAGCGGTCGTACGCGCTGGCGTTCCGGGTGCCCGGCGCCATTCCTCGGGGCATGTACCTGTCGGCGGACTCCCCGACCCGGTCGCTGCGGACGGCGCGCCATGGCGGGAACGAGCTGCTGGTGGTGGGCGGCAACGGACATCTGGTCGGGCGGCACAGGAAGCCGCCGTCGGAGCTGGTTGCCGACCTCACCCAGTGGACCGAGGGCCACTTCCCCGGCGCCGAGCGCACGCACGTGTGGTCGGCCCAGGACTACCAGCCGCACAACCACGTCCCCTTCGTCGGTAAGTTGCCTCGCGGCGGCGGCCGGATCTACGTGGCGACCGGCTACAGCAAGTGGGGAATGACCAACGCCGTGGCCGCGGCCCTGCGGCTCTCGGCGGAGATCCTGGGCGGCAACATGCCGTGGGCCGACACCCTCGGCACGCGGATCAGCAAGCCGGCGACTGCCGTGCAGGCCGTGCAGGCCAACCTGGCCGTCGGCGTGGCGGCCGTGCAGGGCTGGCTCGGCGCCGAACTGCGGCCGCTGTCCGACGCGGACCGGACACCTCCGGAAGGGAAGGGCGTGGTCGGGAACGTCGGCCGCGCGCCGGTTGCGGTGGCGACCGTCGACGGAGCAACCTGCGCGGTGTCGGCGATCTGCACGCACATGGGTGGGGTGCTCCGGTTCAACGACCTCGAGAAGTCCTGGGACTGCCCGTTGCACGGGTCCCGCTTCGCCGCCGACGGGTCCGTCCTCGAGGGGCCGGCCACCAAGAACCTGGCCCGGCCGTCGCTGGAGCGCGAGACCGAGACCAGCCCGGAGACCACGCCCTCCTGAGGCCGCCCGCGTGCATCCGGCTTCCAACCGCGCCGCGGGAATGCTGGGCGGACCGCCGCTGTTCCCCGCGAGGGAAGAGGCACAGTGTTGTGCCCGCCAAGGAGGCCAGGCGATGCAGTACGAACAGGTCCGGGAGATGCTGCTGCGGCAGTGGACCTACACCGGAGGGCCCAACGAGGCCAAGGCGTCGGAGCTCTACCACGACGACGTCGTGCTCGAGTTCCCGCAGTCGGATGAGTGGTTCCGCGGCAAGGCGAACCAGCAGGCGTGGCGGGAGCTCTACCCGGCCAAGCTCGACTTCCAGCCGCAGGAGATCCGCGGCTCGGGCGATCTCTGGATCGCCGAGGGCCTGCTGAGCTACGACGGGGGCACCCCGCTCCACTACGTCAAGATCATCCAGTTCCGCGGCGACAAGGTCGAGCGCGAGACCCTCTACTTCGCCGAGCCGTTCCCTGCGCCGGACTGGCGCCGGCCGTGGGCCCAGACCGATCCGCGACCCAAGCGGCAACACGACCTGCCGGAGCACATTCTCGGCGGGAACTGACCCGACGATCGAGCGCGGTGGCCCTAACGCACGAGTCTCACCCCGTCGGGGTCAGCCGTTGTTCTCGGGCGCGCTCAGGCCCGCGCCGGGGCCTTCGCCGGTCCCCGGGCCGCTTCCGCCGGGCTGCCGGGTGTTGATGTCCGGATCGTCCGGTACAGCGTCGGCGCCGCCCACCGCGGTCTCGGCGGTGTCGAAGCCAGAGCCGGCCTCGGATGCCTCGGCGTGCGTCGGGTTGGAGGGATCGTTGGGTCGGGCGCTGGTGTTCACTCCTCGACTCTAGACAAGGGGTAGTCATCGTTCCGGCGCGGCACCCTGGTCATATCCGTGGCGCCCAATCGACCCTTGGGTAGCGACCAGTCGCGATATATCGTTGATGCATCGAGCGGAGTCCTGAAAGGACCGGATCACCATGACGTGTGGCTACGCGGCTTCCTCCCCATGGCTGTGGTTCGAGCGGGAGGCGAACCTGGCCGACTGGGTCGCGAAGATGACCGTCCGGCCTGGCTACCGCACCAAGCACACCTTCGGGTCGTGGGCGATGTGGGGGGGCCCGCAGTGGGGCCCGATGTGGTTCAACCGTGGACCCAAGGCGCGGCGCGGTGACGTCCGCGCGGCGATCCTGGCCGTGCTCGCCGAGCAGTCGATGAACGGCTACCAGATCATCCAGCAGATCGCCGAGCGCAGCGGCGGTGTGTGGAAGCCGAGTCCCGGCTCCATCTATCCCACCTTGCAGCAGCTCGAGGACGAGGGTCTGGTCCGCGCCGAGGCCGACAGCGGCCGTCGCAGCTACGCCCTGACCGAGGAGGGCCAGGTGTACGTCGCCGAGCACGCCGACGAGGTCGCCGCCCCCTGGGCGGCGATGAGCGAGGCCGCCGACGGCGACGACATCCGGCCGCTGATCGGGCAGATCGCCGCCGCGGTGTGGCAGATCGCCTCGGTGGGCACCCCCGAGCAACAGCGGAAGGGGCGCGAGGCACTGGCCGATCTGCGCCGCCGGCTGCACACGATCCTGGCCGACGATGAGACAAAGGAGTAGGTACCGCCGATGACCGACCGCATTCCCCCACAGGTCCAGCTCTGGACCTGGCCGACCCACCTGGAGCCCGGCCGGATCACCAGGAGCGCCGCAACTCCGGCCACGCCGGTCCGGATCGGTGATGCGGAGCGTGACCGGGCGGTGTCCAGCCTCGGCGACCACTTCGCTGCCGGCCGGCTGACCCGCGAGGAGTTCGATACCCGGGTCGACCAGGCCATGGCCGCCCGCTTCGACAACGACCTGCGGCCGCTGTTCGTCGACCTGCCGCGAAGCGAGGCACCCACCCCCGGCCCCGCGTACGCCACTGCGCCGGGGATGCGGAGTGCGTGGCCGCTGATGCTGATGTGGTGGCTGCCGTTCCTGCTGGTCGGCTCGATCGTCGCCGCCGTCCTGATCGGCGCCCCTTGGCTGATCTGGGGGGTCATCTGGGTCATGGTGATGACCTCGCTCCTGGGCCGCCGCCGACCCCATCGCGGGTACCGCTACTACCGCTGACGCAGAAATCGAGCGGCGGTCCACCCTGTGGGTGGACCGCCGCTCGGCACTTCGGGGCTAGGCAGACCGGCGCAGCGGATCTCGATCGCCAGTGCCTTCTCGCCGTAGACCACCGCAGCGGCGCGCTTCTTGGTGGTCTTGCCACCATGGTCGTTCATCCTGGCCGCCGAACTGGGCAGGTTACGAAGCGGTCATCCCGGCCGGGAACCCCACGCCGGTCAGCGTCTCCGATGCGGCCCAGAGCCGCTCGGCCATCCCCACGTCACTGGCGGCGGCGGTCCGGCCGACCAGGGTCGGATAGCCGCGAAGCTCCCGTAGACCGTCCGGCCCGACGTAGCTGCCGCCGGGCAGGTCCTGGGTCGCCGCATAGGCGGTGGGGAGCGCGCCCCTCGCCGCACTCTGGGCCACGATTCGGTTGAGCAGCGCCATGACCCCGTCGACGACCTTGTTGCCGTAGTGGGACTGCAGGTTCGTCGCCGAGTAGCCGGGATGGGCGGCCAACGCCCGCACCGGTGATCCCGCCGCCGTCAGTCGACGCTCCAGCTCGAGGGTGAACAGGAGGTTGGCCAGCTTGGACTGCCCGTACGCCTCCCAGCGCCGGTACGGCCGGCGCTCCCAGTTGAGGTCGTCGAGGTCGATCTGACCCATCCGGTGCGCCCCGGACGACAGCGTGACCACCCGGTCGGTGATCTGCGGCAGCAGCAGGTTGGTCAGGGCGAACGGGCCGAGGTGGTTGGTCCCGAACTGGATCTCGAAGCCGTCGGCGGTCCGGGCGAAGGGTGGCACCATCACGCCGGCGTTGTTGATCAGCACGTCGACCGGGTCGGCCGTCGCCGCAGCGAAGGCCCGGACCGAGTCCAGCCGCGACAGGTCGAGCTCGCGTACGCCCACGTCGCCGTCGAGCTCCGCGGCCGCCCGCTCCCCCTTCGCGACGTTGCGGACCGCAAGGGTGACGCGCGCACCTGCCCCGGCGAGCATCCGGGCGGCCTCGAAGCCGATGCCGCTGTTGCCGCCGGTGATCACCACGTGTCGGCGGCTCTGGTCGGGGATGTCGTCAGAGGTCCAGCGCGCTGCGGCCATGCTTCCAGCGTGCCAGACGCCACAATCGCCGATCCTCGCCCAGTAGGTGCCGCTACACCGCCTTGACCTCGATGCCGCCGACGTTGGTGCGCAGCGTGATCTTGTGTGGGGAGGCCGAGTCGCGGTCAACCGAGATGTCGGCCCCACCGACGGAGGTAGTGGCGTCGACCGCGTAGGCCGTGCCGCGCGGCACCTCGACCGAGATCGCCCCGAGGTCGGTTGTCGCCCGCACCGTGGTCGGCGGCTCGCGGAAGTGCAACGAGGTCGCGCCGGCGTCGGTCTGCACGGTGACCTCGTCGCCGGCCAGGTTCTTCGCCTCCACCGCCCCTGCGTCGGTCTCCACGCGGATGTCGCCGTCGAGTTCGTGGAGCTCGACGGCGCCCGCGTTCGTGGTGATCGTGACGGCGGTCATCGCCGGCACCTGGATCCGGAAGTGGACGCTACAGCGGAAGGTGTTCGCGGCGCAGCCGCTCTCGGTCAGCTGCAGCGTGGCCCCGTTGACCTGGTGCGACGTACGCGGCTTGTCGTTGCGGTACTCGTATGTCTCGGTCACTGTCAGCGGCCCTTCAGCGGCGACCACGCTCACCGCACCTGCCCGGCCGTCGATGACCAGGTCGGTGACCGGCTCGGTGATCTCGTAGGACTGCTGCTCCGTGCGTAGACCGGGGGCAGTGCAGCTGGCGGTGGTTGCCGCGATGACCCCGGCGACCAGGATGCCGAGAGCTCGCCTCCCGGCCAGCGAGGGCCTTCCGACCGGACCGGAACCTGATGTGGTCATCGCACCCACGCTTTCAGGAGGCGCTCGCGGTCGGGACCAGCGGCTCGGCCGACGCTAACCGCGGCTGCCGGAGGGCGAGGCCGACCGTTCCCCAGAGCAGAGCCAGCAGCAGGTTCTCGGCGACCGGGAACAGCGCGTTGGCGACGTCGCCCAGCGGGAAAGCGATGATCAGCAGCACGCCGCACCACCAAGGCAGCAGACGGGCGCGGAGTACGGCGATGCCCAGCAGGGTGCTGCCGATGAGCAGCACGAGCCCGGCGCCGATGCGGATGGTCAGCAGGTACTCGAAGTCGCGGACCACGACGGTTGCGCTGAGGGCCAGCATGATGCCATAGCCGACGATCGTGGCCACGGTGCCGGTCGTTCCCAGCCAGCCGTAACGGCGAAGACCGCGGTGGGCCTGGTGCAGGCCGACGACCGCACCGATCACCGCCCCGTACGCCAGGAGCAGGACTCCGCGGTAGACGAACTCGCTGGCTGTGTCGACGATTCCCTCGGGGGGCATGAGCCCGCCGAGGACCGTAGACACGACGAGCGCAGCGGCGGCGATCAGACCGGCCGTGCTGCCCCGCGGACGAATGTGAGACATGACTTCCCCCGTGGTGATGGATTCGGGACTGATGACATCCCAAACGCTAGTAAGCGGGGACTCGGCAGGGACCAGTAGATCTACCGGTCGGGCTACCGGTGGCGGACTACCGGTGTGCCCTGGTCGACCGCCTCGGGCCAACGGTCGGCCGTGCCCAGTCGGGAGCGTGCTCGGGTCGCGGCCCGATGGCGATGGCCCGCGCCGGCAGACCCTGCAGGACCGGGAAGCGGTCGAGCAGTCGGAGCGGCAGCGGCGCGGTCGCGGGCGGACGGCTGCCGGCGCTCACCGCCGGCGGGTTGGCGAGCGCCGCGCGCGGACCGGCCAGGCCGGCGTGCGCCACGCGCTGGAAGGCCTGGATCGTCGCGGCCGGCCAGGCCCGGCGCCGCTGCACCGCACGTAGCTGAGCGACCGTCACCGCGGAGCCGGACCGCAACACGGGACCGAGGATCCGGCCCGCGGCGACGGCGTCCTGCACGGCAAGGTTGATCCCGACCCCGCCGACCGGGGACATCGCGTGCGCCGCGTCGCCGATCAGCAGCAGGCCGTCGGCGTACCAGCGCCGCAGCCGCTCCAGCCGGACCTTGAGCAGTCTCACGTCGTCGAACGAGGTCAGGGCCGCCGCGCGGTCACCGAGCCAGGGCACCAGGCCCGCCAGCCGGGCCCGAAACGCCTCGATCCCGTCGGACCGCAGTGCGGCGTCGTGGCCCTTGCCGATCACGTAGCCGCACTGCCAGTAGTCGCCCCGGTCGATCATGATCATCAGCTGCCGTTCGCCGACCCAGCCGCCGATCCCACCCGGGTCGGTAGCCGTCCGAGGCAGCCGGAACCACCAGACGTCGATCGGAGCACCGAAGGTACGCGGGCGCAGCCCGGCGGCTGTGCGTACGGCCGAGTCCCGCCCGTCGGCGCCGACGACCAGGCCGGCCCGAAGCTCATGCCCGGTGCCGGTCGTCCGGTCCCGGTAGCCGACTCCGACGACCCGACCCTGCTCGTACGCCAGCCCGGTCACCTCGGCATTGCGGCGCAGGGCGAAGGACCGGTCCTCCGCGGCGGCCGAGGCGACCAGCTCGAGGAAGTCCCACTGCGGGACCAGGGCGATGTGCTGATGCGCCCCCGGCAGCCGGCTGAGGTCGGCGACCGTCCACAGTGAGTCACCGAGATGCACCTGGCCGCGGTCGATCCGTCGTTGCGGCAGCGCGGCGAACCGCTCCCCAAGGCCGAGCTCGTCGAGCAGCGTCAGCGTCGAGGCGTGCACCGTGTCGCCGCGGAAGTCGCGGAGGAAGTCGGCGTGCTTCTCCAGCACGGTGACCGCCACCCCGGCCCGGGCGAGCAGCAGCGCGAACACCAGGCCGGCGGGACCTCCGCCGACGACGACGCAGCCGGTGCGCTCCACGGCCATACCCCCGACGTTACTTCCCCGACGTGTCAGCGCGGGTCGTGGTCATGGCGACGACCCACGTTGACAGTCGGAAGGATGGGCGCGTGGTCATCGACGCCGAGCTGGCCCGGCTCCTGGTCACCCGGCAGTTCCCACAGTGGGCGGACCTACCCATCACCGAGGTCAGCCGCCAGGGGTGGGACAACCGCACGTTCCGGCTGGGTACCGAGCTGAGCGTACGCCTGCCCACCGGGGACTGGTACGCGCTGCAGGTCGAGAAGGAGCACCGCTGGCTGCCGGTGCTGGCCGGCCAGCTTCCACTTCCGATCCCGACGCCGGTCGCTCGCGGCCTACCCGATCTCAACTACCCGTACCCGTGGTCGATCTATCGGTGGATCGAGGGCGTGCCGGCCGCCGACGCGGTGATCGCTGACGAGACGGCGTTCGCCGTCGCGGTGGCCGAGTTCCTGGTGGCCCTGCAGGCGGCCGACGCGACCGGCGGGCCCGAGCCCGGCCCGCACAACTTCTTCCGCGGCGGGCCGCTGACGACCTACGCCGCCGAGACCGAGGCGGCGCTGGCGGAGGTGGGCGACGCCGTGCCGGTCGAGCAGGCGCGCGCCGTCTGGACCGATGCGCTGGCGGCCACCTGGACCGGTGAACCGGTCTGGCTGCACGGCGACGTGGCGGTGGGCAACCTGCTGGTCCGCGACGGCCGGCTGGCGGCGGTGATCGACTTCGGCACCTCAGGCGTCGGCGACCCGGCCTGCGACGTGGTGATCGGCCTGAACCGATTCTCGGGCTCGAGCCGCACGGCGTTCCGAGCCACCCTCGGAGTGGACGACGCCACCTGGGCGAGAGCGCGCGGCTGGGCGCTGTGGAAGGCCCTGATCACCCTCGACGATCCGGCCACGGCCGCCGAGGCCCGACACGCTATTGACGCGGTGCTCGCCGACCACGCGTCGTCGTCGGCTCGGTAGCCGCACCGCCCGGCGGCTCGTTGTTCTGCTCGGCGGCCTCGTCGCTGAGCCGGAGCACCCGGTCCAGCAGGAACCGCGTCGGCCGAGGGGCCCGCTGGCGAGCCTCCCAGCCCTCGACGGTCTGGCCGCTCTCCGGTGTACCGGGGTCGTCCGGGAGCAGCCGCGTGGACAGCCCGAGCAGGCCCGCGGTCAGGTTGGGAAAGAGCGCGTCGACCCGCGGCGCGAGGGCCCCGATCGGCGTCACGGTCACCACGGCCCGGCCGGACAGGATGCCGCGGACGATCCGGACCGCGGCCCGTTCGCCGTCGATCGACAGGATCGGCAACGAGTCGGCGGTGGCGAACCAGGCGAACTCGCGGCCGTGGTTGCCGACGAACTTGGCCCGCAGGTGCGACCCCACCCGCATCAGCCCGGGCTCGGCACAGGTCACGGTCACCCCGGTGCCGGCCAGCTCGGAGCGCAGCCCGCGAGTGAACCCGACGGCGCCGAACTTGGCCGTGCTGTAGGGCAGCAGGTGCGGCGCGGAGATCCGGCCGCCGACGGAGGTGACCACCCCGATCCGGCCGTGCCCGCGCTCCCGCATCCTCGGCGCCATGGCCAGCCCGCAGTTGACCGGTCCCCAGAGCATCACGTTGATGGCCTCGACGAAGTGCTCCCGGTTGAGGGCGCTCAACGGACCGGCCTGGACGACGCCCGCCACGCAAACGAGGACCTCGATCGGTCCGAGATTGATCTCGGTGCGCTCGATCAAGGCCTCGACCTGCCCCGCGTCGGCCACGTCGCAGACGTCGGTCGCCACCCGCGCCCCGTCGGCGCGCAGCTCCTCGGCGGCCCGGTCCAGCTCGGGCTGGTGGCGGGCGGCGATGACCACCCGGAACCCCTCGCGGTCCAGCTCGCGAGCCATCAACAGACCGAGACCGCGAGAGGCGCCGATGACCACGGCCACCGGAAAGTCCCGCTCCAGCTTGGACTCGCTGGGCGCGATCGGCAGGACGATGCGGGGACGGCTCGGACGCGTCAAGGCTTCAACACCACCTTGATGCAGCCGTCGGACTTCTTCTGGAACATCGCGTACGCGCCGGGCGCCTCGTCGAGCGGGAGCCGGTGGCTGGCGAGCGACTCCACGCCCAGCGGGTCGCCGTCGGCCATCAGCACGGGCCAGATGTCGTCGATCCAGCGCTTGACGTGGCACTGCCCCATCCGGATGGTGATGCCCCGGTCGAACATGACCATCATGGGCATCGGGTCCAGCTGGCCGCCGTAGACCCCGCTGATCGACACCGTGCCGCCCCGGCGTACGGCTTTGAATGCGGTGTGCAGCGCGGCCATCCGGTCCACCGCCGCGTTCTCGATCAGCGGTTTGGCCAGGGCGTCGGGCAGGACGCCGACGGCCTTCATCGCCGCCGCCTGGCCCGGGGAACCGTGCGCCTCCATGCCCACGGCCTCGAGGATCCCGTCCGGACCGCGACCGCCCGTCAGGTCCAGCAGGGCGTCGGCAACGTCGTCCACCGCGTCCAGGTCGACGGTCTCGATGCCGTGCTGCTCGGCGAGGGCCAGCCGCTCCGGCACCCGGTCCACGCCGATCACCCGGAAGCCGAGGTGCCGGCCGATCCGGGTTCCCAGCTGGCCGACCGGGCCGAGCCCGAGGACCGCGAGCGTGCCGCCGTCTGGGACATCGGCGTACGCGACCCCTTGCCAGGCGGTCGGCAGGATGTCCGAAAGGTAGAGCACCCGCTCGTCCGGCACGTCGTTCGGGACCTTGATCGGGCCGAACTGCGCCTGCGGGACGCGGAGGTACTCCGCCTGACCGCCGGGCACCGACCCGTAGAGCTCGGTGTAGCCGAAGAGCGCGGCGCCGCTGCCCTGGCTGCGGACCTGGGTGGTCTCGCATTGCGCGAACAGCCCGCGCTCGCACATCCAGCAGTGACCGCACGAGATGTTGAACGGGATGACGACCCGGTCGCCGGGCTGGATGTGGGTGACCTCGGCGCCGACCTCCAGCACCGTGCCCATGCTCTCGTGGCCGAGGACGTCGCCCGCCTTCAGGAACGGGCCCAGTACCGAGTAGAGGTGCAGGTCGGAGCCGCAGATGGCGGTGGAGGTCACCTGGATGACCGCGTCGGTCGGCTCCTCGATCCGTGGGTCGGGGACGTTGTCGATTGCGACCTTCTCGCGGTCCTGCCAGGTAAGGGCCTTCATGTCCGGGCGCTCCTCGTTCCAGGGGTTGTTGTACTTCTATCCTGCGGGTCGTGGTCTCAACCTCGGAGAGGTAGGGGTAGCCACAGTGGTGATCAACGCCTCCGACCTGGGCCGGGGCGTGGACTTCTGGTAGCGCAGCCCTCGGCTACGAGCCGCGGGAGCGCGACCGGGACCAGGACTTCATGACCAAGCTCGGTCGGCTGCAGGGATACCGGCAGCCCACCGCCCTGCGGGTGCCGAAACGTAGCGAGCAGGAGCGCCACGTCCGGAGGCTGGCCAACAAACTCACTCGACGCGCTACGGCTGCTGCTGCATCCTGGCGTGGTGCCGTCGCCACCGTCCGCGACGCTCGAGATCGTCTGCGACGAGTCCGGCTTCGCCGGCGGGAACCTCGTCGGGCCGGGACACAGTCCGGTCTTCGCCCACGCCAGTCTCACCGTGAGCGCCGAGCGCGCGGCCACCCTGATCGCCGCCCTCCGCACCCACAGTCGGCCTCGACCGGGCGAGTTCAAGGCGGCTCGGCTGACGCAGTCGCAGCAGGCCGCCGCGGCCACCTGGCTGCTGAGCCAGTCGGAGATGACGGCCGACTGCGCGCTTGTCCACCTCACCGACACCCGCTTCTTCGTGCTCGCCCGGACGGTCGACGTCCTGCTTGGCGACCGGCCCGTCAGCGGGATCGACTCGCCCGGCGCGACGCCCGAGCTCCGGCGAGCGGCCGTGGCGCTCTACCGCGCCTCCCGACGGTCCCGCGAGGAGGGGCGATGGGACCGCTTCCTGGTTGCGGCGGCGAACCTGCTCCGGACCAACAACCGGTGGCTGCCGCCCGACCCTTTGCCACGCTTCGCCGCGTCGGTCGAGGGGGTGTTGGCCACCGAGCCAGAGCCCGAGGTCGCCTCCGTGCTGGGGCGGCTGCACGCCGCCGGGTTCCGCGCAGCTGAGGCACGAGCGGCGCTCGGCCGCGACCGGCGGGCCGCGCCGCTGATGGAGCCCTTGCTGCCCGCCTTGATGTGCGCGATCCAGGCCTGGGGTGCGCGTACGGACTCGCTGACGGTCGTCCACGACGAGCAGTCCGCGCTCACCCCGTGGCGGATTGCCGAGATGGGTGCCCGGCTGGCCGTGGAGCCGTCCTCCGGTCATCTGGATGCCTTGCGCCGCGTCGACTCACGCGAGGATCCCCGGGTCCAGGTGGCCGACCTGCTGGCCGGGCTCGGCCGCCGCTGGGCCGCCGCCACCCTGGCCAACCGAACCGACGCGGCTGATCTCGGTGGTACCAGACCGATCAGCCCTGATCTGGAGCTCGGCCCCCGCCTGCGGCCGCTCGTCGACCCCCGATCGGTCTGGGTGGAGCCCATGCGGAGCGACCCGTAAGATGGACAGGCATGTACGAGAAAACGCCGCTCGGTCGCACGACATGCCCGTAGCGACGAGTGCGGATCCGCCGAAGCGGGCCGACGCGCGCAAGAACATCGCGGCGATCCTCGACGCGGCCACGGACTGCCTGGCCCGGGACCCGGAGGTCAGCGTCGGCGAGATCGCGAAGGCCGCCGGCCTGGGCCGAGTGACCCTGTACGCCCACTTCGAGTCCCGGTCGGCCCTGGTCGCGGCAGTCGCCGGTCGGGCCATCGAGCACACCAACGCCGAGCTCGCGGCGCTCGACCTGTCCGGCGACGCACCGACGGCCCTGGGTCGGCTGCTCGAGGCCACCTGGCACCTCTCGCGTCGCTTCGGGGCGGTCGTCGTCGCGGCCGAGCAGGCGTTGCCGCGGGAGCAGATCGACGCCGCCCACGGTCAGCTCGTGGGGCGGACGGAACGGATCCTGAGGCGCGGGCGACGGGCCGGGGACTTCCGGACGGACATGCCGCTGAGCTGGCAGGTGAGAACGATTCAGAGCATCCTGCACGGAGCCCTGGCCGCCGTCCACGCGGACGAGCTGAAGGAGTCCGACGCGCCCGCCCTGTTCCGCCGTACGGTCATGGCCCTGCTCGCCATCCCGCCGACTGGTATCCGTGAGGAGGCCGATGGCACCAGCTAGTGCCCTGCGCTCAACGTTGGACGCGGTAGCGGATGTGGGTGGCCTCGGGCGTGTCGATCACCCGGACGATCTCCAGCTCGATCTCCGACGGCAGCTCCTCGAACAGCCGCCGGCCCCGCCCGAGCAGCACCGGGACTTGATGGATCTGCAGCTCGTCGAGCACTCCCGCCTCGAGCGCCCGCCGCGCCGTGTAGCCGCCGACCACGTACACGTTCCGGTCTCCGGCGGCGGCCTTCGCCTGCTCCATGGCGCTGGCGATCCCTTCGGTCACGTAGGTCACCAGCGGGTAGCCCCAACGCGCAGCCGGGCCGGGCGGCCGGTGGCTGGGCACGAAGATCGGCAGACCGTTGTGGTCGCCGCCCCAGTGATCCATCAGCTCAGCCGTACGCCGTCCGGCGACCACCGCCCCGCACGCCCTCGCTTCGTCGAGCAGCTCGGCGACGGGCCCGGTCAGCTCGGCGAACTGCCCACCGGGCGCGAACCAGTTGTGCAGCCGGTGGTCGTCGTCGCCGCCGAGTAAGTCGTTCCGGTCGGCGATGTACCCGTCGACCGACATCGACATGAAGAGCACGGACGCAGACACTGCTGACCTCCTGAGGTCACGAGCTACTCAGCGGCCGACGGCCGCTCGATCGGTGGGTGGGATGTTCTGGTTCAGGTGGAAGACGTTGTCCGGGTCGATGGCGTCCTTGAGCGCGGTGAGCCGGGCGAGCTTCGCGGCCGGGTACGCCCGCCGTACGCCGGCCTCCCCTTCGTCGCCGAGCACGTTGACGTACACCCCGCTCGCGAACGGCTCCAGCCGGCTCGCCGACACCCGCGCGGCGGCGATGCGCGCTGCGTCCTCGGCCGGGTCGGTCCACCGGGCGGCGCAGACGTACTCGAAGGCCGTACCCCGCTGGCTGAACGCGGCGGCGTCGTCGGGCACGTCAGCGATCGCCCCGCCGTACGCCTGCAGGCTGGCGGCCACCGTGGGGTCGTGCGCCAGGAAGACCTCCATCGCCTCGTCGGGCAGCTCGCGCACGTAGTGGCCCTTCCAGTACCGCCGGAGTGCGTGGGCCTTGCTGCTGTCGTCCCGGCGCTGGAGCTCGACGTAGGACAGCTCCACCACTCGCCGGTCAACTGGCGTACCGAGGGACTCGAGCACCCGGGCGTGCGCGCGGCCGTCGTCCGGGTCGCCGACCCAGACGAATCCGAGGGTCAGCACGCCGCCCGCCACCGTCGCCGCGTACGTCGCGGTCCGCGGGGCGGCCGCACTCAGGTCCCGCCAGCGGGCCAATGACCCC
>DASQUF010000268.1:0-5612 GCA_035641435.1 Propionibacteriaceae bacterium
GGGGGGAGGCCCGCTCGGGGCCCGGTGGCCGGACGAGCCGTTCTGCGCGGACTTGATGGCATCGATGAGCTGGCTCTTGCGCATCGCACCGGTGCCCTTGAGGCCGAGTGTGCTCGCCAGCTGCTTGAGTTCCGGCAGAACCATGCTGTCCAAGCCGGAACCACGACGCTTGCGGCCGGCGCCAGCCTCGTCGGGGGCGGCGCTCGTCACTTCGACGGTATCGGTCAACGTGTCTTCCTTAACTACGACGAGCACTCAGGTGTGCTCGCGTGATGATGCGGAGCCTTGCGCTCCGCGGGGGGTGGTGCTGTGGTGCTGCTGTGGTCGTGATGCGTCGCGACGACTGGCGTAAGCGGGTGATGACGGGATTGCTGGTCCGCGTCGCGCCTCGACCTTGGCGCTTTCCTACGTCAGCGGCGGGGAGAACCGGGGCTGGCGATCGCTCGAACCAGCGGGCCTCCGTGGTCTGCTGACCGTGTCCGGCGATAAAAGGCTAGCACCCCTGTCCGCTATTCCCGTAGCGCATGGAATTCACGAGCTGCGCGCCGGGACCGACGCCGCAGCGCCGCGACCCGAACCCGGGCGCGGGGAACGCCTCCAGATCGGCCAGCTGGGTGACCCGGCCGAGCACCAGGACCGAGGGTCCGGCGCCGCTGATCACTGCAGCGTATCCCGCCGCCCGCAGCGCGGTGACCAGCGCGTACGACCGCGGCATGGCCGGCTCCCGGTAGTGCTGGTGCAGCCAGTCGCGGGTGGCGTCCCAGAGCCGGTCCGGGTCGTCGGCGAGCGCGTGCACCAGCAGGGCGGCCCGGCCAGCGTTGGCGGCGGCGTCGACGTGCGGTACCTGCTCGGGCAGCAGTCCGCGGGCCCGTGCCGTCTCCACCGCACCGTCGGGAATCAGCACGGCGGCGCCGATCTCCGGGTGCAGGCGGCCGCAGACGGCCTGGACCCCGTTCGGGCCCTCGTACGCCATGATCAGCCCGCCGTAGACGGCCGCCGCCACGTTGTCGGGGTGGCCCTCGATGGCGTTGGCGTGCCGGAGCACCCAGGCCCGGTCCAGCTCAACCTCGGCCAGCCCGCTCGCCGCGACAAGACCGGCAACGATCGCCGCGGAGGAGGACCCGAGGCCGCGGCCGTGCGGGATGGTGTTGTGCCCGGCCAGCCGCAGGCCGGGAACGCGTACGCCCAGGTCGGCCAGCCCGACCAGCGCAGACCGAATGATCAAGTGGCTCTCGTCCCGAGGGATCCGGTCGGCGCCCTCACCGGAGACCTCGATCACGAAGCCGGATTTCAGGACCGTCAGGTCCACCTGCTCCCGCCAGTCCAGGGCGAGCCCCAGGCAGTCGAAGCCCGGGCCGAGGTTGGCACTGGTCGCGGACACCGCGACGGTGACCGCTCGGCCGACCTCGACTGCTCTGCCCACCTTGGTGTCCTGACTCCGAAACTGGGGTCAGTCGACCAGGCCACAGACGGTGGCGATCGCCAGCAGGTCGGCAGGCACCACCTCGGCGTGCACCGGACCGGCGTGGGCCAGCGCGGTGTCGATGTCCTTGAGTCCGTGGCCGGTCACGGTGACCACGATCTGCTGACCGGACCCGAGCGCGCCCCGGTCGGCCTGCGCGATCAGCCCGGCCACCCCGGCGGCCGACGCCGGTTCGACGAAGATGCCCTCGCGTGCGGCGAGGTACGACTGCGCAGCCAGGATCTCGGGATCGGTCACCGCCTCGATCAGCCCGCCGGAATCGTCGCGAGCGGCGAGGGCCAGGGAGGCGGAGGCCGGGTTGCCCACCCGGATCGCCGTAGCTACCGTGTCGGGCTCGAGCACCGGGTGACCAAGAACCAGGGGTGCCGCACCGGCGGCCTGGAACCCCCACATCCGCGGAGTCCGCGAGGCGCGGCCGGCCTGGGCGTACTGAAGATAACCACGCCAGTAGGCCGAGATATTCCCGGCGTTGCCGACCGGCAGCACGTGCAGGTCGGGTGCGTCACCGAGGTCGTCGACCACTTCGAAGGCTGCGGTCTTCTGGCCCTCCAGCCAGACCGGGTTGACGGAGTTGACCAGCGTCACCGGGTAGTCGTGGGCCAGCTTGCGGGCCAGCTCCAGGCAATCGTCGAAGTTGCTCTCGACCTGGACGACCTTGGCCCCGTGCACGATCGCCTGGGCCAGCTTGCCCTTGGCGATCCGGCCAGCCGGTAGCAGGACGATCGGTAGCATCCCGGCCTTGACCGCGTACGCAGAGGCCGACGCGGAGGTGTTGCCGGTCGACGCGCAGACCACGGCGCGCGCTCCGGCCCCGGCCGCGACGGTCAGCGCGACGGTCATCCCCCGGTCCTTGAACGAGCCGGTGGGGTTCGCTCCCTCCACCTTGATCCAGACCTCGCAGCCCAGCCGATCCGACAGGTTCTCGGCCTCGACCAGCGGGGTGCTGCCCTCGCCGAGGGTGATCACGGGGTCGGTATCGGCGACCGGCAGCCATTCGCCGTAGCGAGCGATCACGCCACGGGTCGGCCGGCTTCGCATCGCGGTGGCGCGGGGATGGGCGGTCGACTCGGGGATCACGACTTACCTCGCCGGTGCGGCTGGAACTCGCTGCGCTCGTGCCGTTCCGTCACGACCCACCTCGGCGGGTGTCGCTGGAGCTGCCGTTCCACGGTCACTCCCCCTCGACCCGCATCACACTGGTGACCTCGCGGACGACCGACAGCTTCCGCAGGGCCTGGACGGTGGCGCTCAGATCGGCGTCCAGCGCCTGATGGGTGACCACGACCAGCTGCGCGTCCGCTCCCCGCTCGAACTGCCGCACGGTCTGGATGGACACGTCGTGCTCGGCGAACACCGCCGCGATCCGGGCCAGCACCCCGGCCACGTCCTCGACCGCCAGCGAGAGGTGGTAGCGCGTCAGCACATTGCCGATGGCAGCGACCGGCCTGGCGGCGTAGCTCGACTCCCCCGGGCCGATGGCGCCGCGGACCCGGTTGCGGGCCACGGTGACCAGGTCGCCGAGGACGGCACTGGCCGTCGGCGAGCCGCCGGCGCCCGGGCCGTAGAACATCAGCCGGCCGGCCGACCGCGACTCCACGAACACCGCGTTGTACGCGCCGCCGACCCCGGCCAGCGGATGGCTGCGCGGGATCATCGCCGGATGCACCCGCACCGACACCTGGCGCTCAGTGCCGTCGTCGCCGGCGGGCAACAGCTGACAGATGGCCAGCAGCTTGACCACGCAGCCGATCTCGGCGGCGGAGGCGATATCGGAGGAGGTCACCTCGGTAATCCCCTCCCGGTACACGTCGGCTCCAGTAACCCTGGTGTGGAACGCCAGGCTGGCGAGGATCGCCGCCTTGGCGGCGGCGTCGAAGCCCTCGACGTCGGCCGTCGGGTCGGCCTCGGCGTACCCCAGCTCCTGGGCCTCGGCCAGGGTCTCGGCGAAGCCGGCGCCGGCCGCGTCCATCTTGTCCAGGATGAAGTTGGTGGTGCCGTTGACGATGCCGATCACCGCGGTGATCTCGTCGCCGACCAACGACTCGCGCAGCGGCCGGATGATCGGGATCGCCCCAGCCACCGCCGCTTCGAAGTAGAGGTCGGAGGACGACTCCTCGGCCGCGGCGAACAGGCTGGCGCCGTCCTCGGCTAGCAGCGCCTTGTTGGCGGTGACCACCGAGGCCCCGTGGCCCAGCGCCGACAAGATCAGCGACCGGGCCGGCTCGATGCCGCCGATCACCTCGATCACGAGGTCGATGTCCTCCCGGGCCACCAGCGCGGCCGCGTCGGTGGTGAACAGAGTGGGATCGATGCCCGCCCGCTCGCGACCGGCCCGGCGGACCGCGATGCCGACCAGCTGCAGCGGACGGCCGATCCGGGCCCGCAGGTCGTCGGCCTGTCCGATGATCAACCGGGCGACCTCGGAGCCGACGGTGCCACAGCCGAGCAGGGCGACGCGGAGCGGGGCGTCCGGCCCCGGCGCCTGGTCCCGCGTCGGCTCCGGCTCGACCCGGTCGGTCGATTCGGAGGCGTACGCCAGCCCGGCGGGCGGCACGCTCGTCACTGTCACCTGAACACCCTCATCTGTGCATGCGGACGCCGCCGGACGCAGCCGGCAGCGGACTCATTGTTCCTCATTCCTGGTGAACGTATTGATCGGCAAGGGGGACGACCCCGTTGAACCCCGGACAAGCCACGTCAGCCGACGTCGAGGGCGAGCAGGTCCTCAATGGTCTCGCGGCGGAGCAGCGTGGTCAGGACTCCGTCCCGGACGGCGAGCACCGGCGGCCGGGGGACGTGGTTGTAGTTACTCGCCATCGACCGGCTGTAGGCGCCCGACGCCGGTACGGCGATCAGGTCGTCCGGGGCGATGTCGGCGGGCAGGAACTCGTCGCGGACCAGGATGTCGCCGCCCTCGCAGTGCTTGCCCACCACCCGGGCCAGCACCGGCGGAGCGGACGACCGCCGGGAGGCCAGTGTTGCGGAGTACTCGGCCGCGTACAGGGCGGTCCGGATGTTGTCACTCATCCCACCGTCGACGGCCACGTAGAGCCGGCTGGCCCCGCCGTCGAGCTCCACCGGCTTGACCGTGCCCACCCGGTAGAGGGCAAAGGTGCTCGGGCCACTGATCGCCCGCCCCGGCTCGATCGACAGGTGGGGCACGGCGATGCCGAGCCCGGCGCACTCGTGCTCGATGATCTCGCCGAGCGCGGTGGCCAGCTCCTGGGGCGTCGACGGGGAGTCGGCGCTGGTGTAGGCGATGCCGAACCCGCCGCCCAGGTCGAGCTCGGGCAGCGCGGTCCCGGTCCGCTTGGCGAACTCGGCGTGCAGCCGCAGGGTCCGCCGGGCGGCGACCTCGAAGCCGTCCGCGTCGAAGATCTGCGACCCGATGTGGGAGTGGATGCCCGCCAGGTCCAGATCCGGCTGGTCGTGGCACGCCCGCAGTGCCTCGGCCGCGGCGCCCCCGGCGATGGAGAAGCCGAACTTCTGGTCCTCGTGCGCGGTAGCGATGTACTCGTGGGTGTGCGCCTCCACGCCGGTGGTGACCCGGACCATCACCCGCGGCCGGACGCCGAGCTCGGCAGCCAGGTCGGCCAGCCGGGCAATCTCGGCGAACGAGTCGACGATGACCCGGCCGACCCCGGCGATCAGCCCCTGGCGGAGCTCGGCCACGCTCTTGTTGTTGCCATGCAGGCCCACCCGGCGCAGGTCCACACCGGCGCGCTGGGTCACGGCAAGCTCGCCGCCGGTACAGACGTCGATGCCCAGGCCCTCCTCACTCACCCAACGGGCGACCGCGGTGCAGAGGAAGGACTTGGCCGCGTAGTAGACGTCCCATCCGGCGAACGCCGTCGCGAAGGCGCGGGCCCGGGCCCGCAGGTCCGCCTCGTCCAGCACGTACGCCGGAGTGCCGACCTGGTCGGCGATCTCGGTCACGCTGATCCCGGCCACGGTGAGGACCCCGTCAGCGTCCTTGGTCGCCTTGTCGCTCCAGAGCGAGGGCAGCAGCGCGTTCACGTCGTCGGGTACCGATAGCCAGCCGGGGGCGCGGGCCGCGACGTCGGCGTGGATCGAGCCCGCGACGTGGGAATGGGTCACGGCCCGACTGTGCCAGGCGGGATCTGACCCC
>DASQUF010000269.1:0-27858 GCA_035641435.1 Propionibacteriaceae bacterium
TTCTGATGAGGGCAGACGCTACTCCGTGAGGTCGGCAAGATGAAGACTGGAGGTGCACCGTACCCACTGCGGCCGGGTACGGGAAGTGACGCGTCAGGCCGGTGGATCCGCGGGGGTGGCCGAGCGCCAGTTGGCCCGCCACTCCGGGGCGTCCCAGCCCTCGGCGACGTAGATGCGCTCCCGAGCGATCTTGTCGCCCCGGAAGTCGAGCAGCTGGACGCCGAACATCCAGTTCTCCCCCCGGTCGTAGCTGGCGGTCAGCTCGGTCGCGGCGAAGTCCTCGCGGACGGTGTGCCGCAGGATGCGGTACCGCATGTCGTCCGCGCCGACCGGGTACTGGCTGCGCCACTCGGTGAAGGTGGCCCGGCCCTCGAACCGCTCCCCGCTCTGCGGGAACTCGAGCACGGCGTCGTCCTGGTAGAACTCCTCGGCCCGCTCGACGTCGGCACCGACGAACTCGAAGTAGCGCTCGAGCAGCTGACGGATCGTGGCCTCGCCCGCCATTGGCCATTCCTCCCTGGTTAGGTGAACGATCTGTGCCTCAGAGCCTGCCCAACGCGCCCTGATACGTCGAGAGCCAAGCCGCGGCGGCCTGTCGCAACGAGAGTTTCGAAGTTCGTAACAAATGCGTATCGATTCGGGTTTACTATGTAAACAGCACTGGCGCATCTGTTGGGACGGGGACTTCCCTGAGCCAGCGCTTGGGTGTGCTCGGGTGAAGAGGAGGAGATCATGCGCGTCGCCATCGTCACCACATATCGTCCGCGGGCCTGTGGGATCGCCGTCTTCTCCGGCGATCTCCGGCGGGCCTTGTTGGAGACCCAGCCGTCCCTAGACGTCGACATCGTGTCGATCGTCCGCGATCCGGGGGCGGCCCATCCACCTGAGGTGGTCACCACCATCCGTCAGGACGTCGCGAGTGACTACCCGGCCGCGGCGGCGGAGCTGGCCCGCCGGGGAACCGACGTCGTTCTGGTCGAGCACGAGTACGGGATCTTCGGCGGTGATGAGGGGGAGTTCGTCCTCGGTCTGACCGCCGAGCTTCGGCTGCCGGTCGTGGTCACCCTGCACACGCTCCTGTCCGATCCGTCGCCGCGGCAGGCGGCCACCCTGTCCGCGCTGTGTCGACAAGCCGCCCTGGTCATGGTCTTCACCGAGACCGCCCGCCAGATGGTGATCGAGCAGGGCCTGGCCACGGCGGACCAGGTCCGGGTCGTACCCCACGGCGCTCCGGACGTCTTGCATGCGGTGGCGGGATCCTGGGCCGACCGCCGGGCGCTGCCGGGGGCCGAGACATCGGGGCTGGCCGCGGCCGCGGCCGGGCTGGGTCTGGACCGGCTGGCCTCGCGGACCGTGCTGTCGACCTTCGGGCTGATCTCGGCGTCCAAGGGGCTGGAGCTGATGATCCGGGCGCTGCCGCCGGTGGCCGCCGCCCGACCCGACGTGCTCTACCTGATCGCGGGCCAGACACACCCCGAGGTGGTCAAGCACGAGGGTGAGAGCTACCGGCTGGGCCTCGAGCGGCTGGTCCACGATCTCGGTCTGGGCCAGCACGTCGCGTTCGTCGACCGCTTCCTGTCGGTCGACGAGCTCGCCGTCCTGCTCGCCCGTACGGACCTCTATGTGACGCCCTACCGCTCGCCGGAACAAATCGTCTCGGGTGCCCTCACGTTCGCGGTGGCCGCCGGTTGCCCGGTCGTCTCCACCCCGTACCGCTACGCGGAGAACCTGCTCGGCTCCGGGGCCGGCGTACTCGTGCCGTTCGGCGACGTACCCCGGCTGAGTGCCGCGGTGCTGGACCTGCTCGACACCCCCGGCAAGCTCGACGCGGCCCGGGCCGAGGCCCGACGGGTCGGAGCCGACCTGCCCTGGGTCAGCGTCGGCAAGGTCACCCTCGAGGTCTTGGCCGAGGCCGTCCACGACATCGGGACCGCTACCCGGCCCCGCCCGGCCATGACGAGCTTGCCGGAGATCCGGCCCGGCCATCTGCTGCGGTTGGTGGACGACGTCGGCATCATCCAGCACGCCTACGGCACTGTGCCGGCCCGGTCGACCGGCTACTGCGTCGACGACGTGGCTCGGCTGGCCATCGTCGCCCTGCAGCTGGGGCGAGCATCCGACGATCCCGCCTACGGCCGCATCGTGACGTCCTCCCTGGCCTTCTTGGCCCACGCCCGGGAGCCGGGCAGCCTCGGCATGCGTAACTTCATGGACTACGGGCGGCGCTGGCTGGACGAGCCGCACGTCGGCGACCATGTGGGCCGGGCAATCTGGGCCCTGGGCGAGGTGGCCGCGTTCCAGCCACCGCGGGAGGAGTCCCGGACCAGCCTTCGCCTGCTGAACGACATGGCGCCCGTGCTGGACAACCTGACCGCTCCTCGCGAGCTGGCCTTCGCCCTGCTCGGTCTGACCCGGCCGGACCTCGACACCCTGCCGGAGCCGCTGCGGTCCGCCGTCCGCCGGCTGGCCGATCAGCTCGCCGGCTGGTACGACGAGCACCGCCGGCCCGGGTGGGACTGGTTCGAGGAGCAGCTGACCTACGACAACGCCCGGCTTCCGCAGGCCCTGATCGCCGCGGGAAGCCGACTCGGTGACCCCGACCTAGTGCAGCGTGGCGTCACTGCACTCGACTGGTACACCGCCCAGTGCTGCGTGGACACGGCTGCCGTGCGCCTGGTGGGTAACCACTGGCGGCGGGTCGGCACGTCGCTGGCCGAGGATGAGGGCGACGAGCAACCCGTCGATGTGGCCGCCCTGGTCGAGGCCCTCGTCGAGGCCTGCACCCAGACCGGCGGCGAGCACTACGGCCGGCAGGCCGTGCGCGCGTTCGAGTGGTTCCTCGGCCGTAACAGGCACGGGCTACCGGTGTACGACTTCGCCACTGGTGGCTGCCACGACGGCCTCGGCGCGGAAGGACCGAGCGACAACGAAGGGGCGGAGTCCACCCTGGCCTTCCTGCAGGCGCGGCTGGCGCTCGAAGGCGCCGGACTGCAGCGGTTCGTCGGTCGCCAGGAATGAGGATCGCCCTCCTCGGGCCGATCGCCTGGCGCACCCCGCCGGAGCACTACGGTCCGTGGGAGCTGATCACCGGGTTGCTGGCCGACGGACTGGCCGCTCGCGGCGTTGACGTCACCCTCTTCGCCACCCTCGACTCGCAGACGACCGCCGTCCTCGACGGTGTCTGCCCTCAGGGATACGAGGTGGACCGGAGTCGGGACGGCCGGGTCTGGGAGGCGCTGCACGTGGGCCACGCCTTCGCCCGGTCGAAAGAGTTCGATCTTGTCCACAACCACCTCGACTGGCTGCCGCTGGCCTTGTCCGCACACTGCCGGGCCCGGCTGGTGACCACCATCCACGGGTTCTCGGACCCGCGAATCCTGCCGGCCTACGTCGCGGCCGACTCGGCGTACGTGTCGATCTCGGACGCCGACCGCGTGCCGGAGCTGGACTACTGCGCGACCGTTCACCACGGCATCGACCTCAGCCGGTTCGCCTTCTCGGCCACCCCGGGTGAGGACCTGGTGATCCTCGGCCGGATCCATCCCGACAAGGGCACCGCCAAGGCCATCGAGATCGCTCGGCGCTGCGGGCGCCGGCTGCTGATCGCCGGACCCGTGCAGGACGAGGGCTACTTCGCCTCCGACGTCGCTCCGCACGTCGATGACGACCGGGTCCACTACCTCGGCTCGGTCGGCGCGGAGCAGCGGTCCGACCTGCTCACCGCGGCCGCCGTCCTACTACATCCGATCGCGTTCGCGGAGCCGTTCGGACTGTCCGTCGTGGAAGCGATGGCCGCGGGAACCCCGGTCGTGGCGTACGCCCGGGGGTCCATGCCCGAGGTGGTGGACGAAGGGGTGACGGGCTTCCTGGTGGGGGATGCGGCGTCCGCCGCCGCCGCGGTCGACCGCGCGATCCACCTCGATCGCACGGCGGTGCGCCGGGTGGCCGAGGCCCGGTTCAGCGCGGACCGAATGGTCGCCGACTACGTTGCCGTGTATGAATCGCTCCTCCGGTGACATCAGCCACGCCTTGTTCCAGCGCTATCGCGGCAACCCGATCCTGAGCCCGAACCGCTGGCCGTACACGGTCAACGCGGTGATGAACGCCGGCGCCGCCGAGGTCGAGGGCGCCACCGTGCTGCTGTGCCGGGTGGAGGACCGGCGGGGGATCAGCCACCTCGCCGTCGCGCGCTCCGCGGACGGGCTGTCCAACTGGGTCGTTGACCAGCAGCCGCTGCTGGAGCCCGAACCGGGCGTGGCGCACGAGTCCTGGGGCCTGGAGGACGCCCGCCTGACCTGGGTCGCCGAGCTCGGCCGCTGGGTGATCGCCTACACCTCCTTCGGGCCCGGTGGGCCAGGGCTGTCTATGGCCACCACCGCGGACTTTCGCAGCGTAGAGCGGCTCGGGATGGTGCGGGCGCCGGAGGACAAGAACGGCGCCCTGCTACCCCGCCGGATCGGGGACCACTTCATCCTGCTGCACCGGCCGGCCGTCGCCTTGACCAAACGCTCCGACATCTGGCTGTCCCGGTCGACCGACCTGCACACGTGGGCGCCGCCGGAGCCGGTCATGGGGGCCCGTCCCGGCGGCTGGTGGGACTCGGCCCGGATCGGCGTCGGGCCGCCCCCCATCGAGACTTCGGAGGGCTGGCTGATGATCTACCACGGCGTACGGGTGACCGTCGCGGGGGCGCTCTACCGGGTAGGTCTGGCCCTCCTCGATAACGACGAGCCAACCATCGTGCGGCGGCGCTGCGCCGAGTGGGTGCTCGGCCCTCAAGAGTCGTACGAGCTGGTCGGCGACGTGCCCGGGGTCGTCTTCCCGTGTGGCCTGGTTCCGGCGGGCGACTCGGACGAGCTGCGGCTCTACTACGGGGCCGCCGACACCTGCGTGGGGGTAGCCACGGCCTCGAAGGCGGAGATCGTCGACTTCGTGCTGACTCATGGCGACGCGCCCGACTGACGGGCAGGTGACCACCCGCCTGGTCGCGCCCCAGCACCAGGACGCGGCGGTCGTGGCCAGGTGGAGCCGGTCAGCGGAGGAGGCCCGGCGCTGGTGCTCCGTCTCGGAGCATCCCTTCCCGCCCGAGCGCGTACGCGACTGGTGGGCCGAGCCCGACGTGCAGCCGTGGGTGCTGGCCGAGGAACCCGGAGGCTCACCGGTCGGCTACGGCGAGCTGTGGCTCGACGAGGAGGAGGACGAGGTCGAGCTGGCCCGGCTGATCGTCGACCCGGCCCGCCGCCGGTCCGGGCTCGGCCGGGCTCTGGTCGCCTCCCTGGTCGAGGCGGCCGCGGCGACTGGTCTGGCCGGCTGCCTGCTCCGGGTGGTTCCCGACAACGCGCCGGCAATCAGGCTCTACCGGGCCGCCGGGTTCGCGGAGGTCGATCCGGACCGGACCGCCGAGTGGAACCAGGACCAACCGACGGAGTACGTCTGGTTCGAGTGGCCCGGATATGGGCCCTGAGCCCGGTTATGCGCTCTGAGCTTGATTTTGCCCGATGCCCTAGCCCTTCGACAGGCTCAGGGCGCATGCTGACAAGCCCCCCGCGCCGCGTGGTCGTCGACCGGGTGGTCGACCACCTGCTGGCCGCCCATCCCGGGGACCGCCCGCTCCGGGTCGGCATCGACGGCATCACGGCGGCCGGCAAGACCACACGAGAAGACGACCTGGCCGCGGCCGCGATCGTCTTCTCGTCGTTCGGCGGTGCGGCAGCACCGCGGCGGGGCCGGTGGTTCCGATCCGCGGCCGACGTCCGACCCCTGCCTGGCTGGGTTGCACGATCTTTAGCCCCGCCACGGTGCTGCCCCACCGCCGAGCTCCGCTCGACATTCCGCCTCGCACTCAGGACGGTTAGAGCCGCGCGGCCCAGGCCGGGGTCGGCGAGGATCGGCACCCGACTGCTCCACCTGGTGAGCCTCCGACATCGGTTGATCCAGTGATCGCGCGGGCGCGGGCGCGGCACGGCGATGCGGCGCAGTTCGGCAGCCCGGAGGCGGTCGAGGAGATGTACGCGACGCGCTATCACCCGGCCTGCACGCGGTACCTCGCCGAGTGCGACCCGGTCCGCGGAGCCGATGTGCTGATCGGCAATGGCGACCCCCATCCGGTCCTGTTCAGAACGTGAACTGCTCCTCGTGCAGCTGGCGGCGGCTGTGCCCGGTGTGCAGCAGCGACTCTCGCAGCCGCCCGGCCAGACGTGGCGGCGCGCACAGGTAGATGTCGTAGTCCCGCAACGGGCCCACCATGCCCCGCAACGTGTACGCGTTGAGCAGATTCTCCGGCTCGTCCGACGCACCGATCAGGTAGATCACCCGCGCGCCCTTGCGGGCGGCGATCTCGTCCAGCTCCTCGCGGAACACCACCGCTTCCTCGTTCGGCGCGCGGTAGATCAGGGTGAGGTCCTCGCCGGGCAGGTCCAGGGTCTCGAACAGCACCCGCATCGGCGTGATCCCGACCCCGCCGGCGATCAACAGCACCCGGCGGTGGCGACGGCGCCGTTCGGTCAGGGCGCCGTACGGGCCCTCGGCCAGCGCGACGGTGCCCGGGTGCAGGTCGTGCAGCAGGCGGGTGCCGAGTCCGAGCGCCTTGATGGTGATTCGCAGCCGGTCGTTGGTGGGCGGTGCGGACAAGGAGAACGGGTAGGACGCCGGCCAGGTCGTCCGGGTGAGGAATCGCCAGCGGAAGAACTGGCCCGGCTCGGCCCGCAGCTCATCCAGGTGCGCGCCCGACATCACGATGCTGACCACGTCGCCGGACTCGCGGACGATCTGCTCGACCTTGAGCCGGTGCCGCCACAGCTGGTGCAGCGGCTGCAGCAGCCGGTACCGGATGACCATGGCGAACGCGTACGCGTAGAGCAGACTCCAGCCGAGCTGTGCTGCCCGGTTGCCGGCCAGGTTGGGGCCGGCGAGCTGGTGGGTGAAACCGAGCGCGACGGCGAGGTAGGTGAGCAGGTGGAACAGGTGCCAGTGCTCGTACGGCAACCGGCGCCGGAGCCAGCGCAGGGAGCCCAGCCCGACGACGACCAGCAGGATCAGGCCCAGAGCAGCCGCCAACAGGCCGGGCCAGCCCAGCACCTCCTGCGTGGCGGCGACCAGCCCCGTCCCGCGTATGCCGGCCCAGGCTTGGACGGCCGTGACCGCATGGACGACGGCCAGCCCGATGATCACCGGTCCCATCCGGGAGTGCCAGCGGGCAAGCCGGTCCGACCCCACCCCGTGCTCGATCGCCGGCGAGCGCGACATCAGGATCAACATCACCGCTGCGCCGTAGCCGGCCAGCATGCCGGAGACGTGGGCGAGCAGGGCAGGGCCGAGGACGATGCGCTCGGGCGGGGAGGCGACGGCCAGGACCAGCGCGACCAGGGCGCCGCCGGCCAGGACGACGAGCAGCAGTCGGGGCGAAAACGTCCAGCGGCGAGTCACCGGGGGCTGATGACCTGAGTGGTCACGGCGAGAAGGGTGGGGAGATTAACGACGCGGCTCGCTGAGCGAGACGGGCGACTCGGTCGGGGCGGCCAAGGCGAGCTGCGCGCCGATGACGGTGGCGACCCCGAAGATGACAAGAGTGGAGACGCGGAGCATCCAGCGCACTAGGACGGCCGGAGGCCGCGCCGAGACAACGCTCGGCACCAGACCGCGGACGTTGATGAGGGTGGCGACGTCAGGGACGGACATCTTGAAGACTCCTTGTCTCAACCCCGAACGGACAGGCACCGGCACCGGTTGCGGCAACAAACTCTTCTCCGACGTCCCCCATGCCGGCCGGTGCTGAGTTCATGGAATCGCACGCCAGGGGGCCATATCAAGTCCAGGCGGGCCCCGAATGTGACCGAAGCATAATTCTTTTCGCCGAAACAACTCCGCTGCTCGAGTCAGGAGGGCAACGACCGGCGCATGCGCTGGTCGCGGTGGTGGTGCTGGTGTCCGGCCCGGCTCTGACGCGGGAGCGAATCGACCAGGAAGCGAGCGCGCTGCGTCCTTGACGAAGACCTCGCGCCGGCTGGTCGGTAACGTGGCTGGTCATGCCGCGGCCGAACCGGGTGACGCCCTTCGGAGAGCTGGTCGCGGCGGCTGAGCGGGGGCTGGTCTACGGCAACCGGGGCTGCCTGCACGACGGCGAAGGCCGGATCCGCCGCCGGTACGCCGGACGCCGATGGATCGCCTGCCGGCTGGAGTTCCGCGGCTGGCACCGGACACCGCTGCTCCAGCCGGGCCGGTTCACCGAGCTGTTCTTCCTCGACGAGGCGACGGCGTTCGCCGCCGGCCACCGGCCCTGCGCCCTCTGCCGGTCGGCCGATTTCCGCCGTTTCGTGGAACTCTGGACCGTCCGGCATCCCGGCGAGACGAAGGTGGACGCGATCGACCGGCGGCTGCACGCGGAGCGGCTCGACGACGCCCGGCGCGGCCGGCGGACGCACGCGGCGCCGTACGCCGACCTACCCGATGGCGCGATGGTCGTCGTTGACCACGAGCCGTGGCTGGTCAGAGGTCGACACCTGCGGCGGTGGAGCTTCGGCGGCTACACCGACCGCGCCCCGCGCAAACGCGGAACGGCCGACGTACTCACGCCGCCGAGCCTGGTCACGGTCCTAGCCGGCGGCTGGTCGGGTGAGGTTCCTTTGCTGCACCCCTCGGCTGCCGTATAGATAACGCTTCACGTTATTAACGTAACGCGTTACTATGACCGGGTGATCCAGTCGTTCGCCGATTCGGACACGCAGAAGGTATGGAGACGGAGGCATGTACGAAAGTTCGGTCCGGACCTGCAACGAATGGCGCATCGGAAGTTGCTGATGCTCGATGCAGCCGAGTCGATCAACGATCTCCGGGTGCCCCCGGGAAACCGTCTCGAACAGTTGCGGGGTGGTCGAGCCGGTCAGCACAGCATCCGGATAAGTGATCAGTGGCGGGTCTGCTTCGTATGGAGCGCAGCAGGACCTGCCGAGGTAGAGATCACGGACTATCACTAGGCCAGAGCAGCGAGGACGATGATGGCGACCGCCCACGACCCCATCCATCCAGGCGAGATCCTGCTGGAGGAGTTCCTGAAGCCGATGGGAGTCAGCCAGTACCGACTTGCGCGCGCTATTGACGTGCCGCCCCGCCGGATCAACGAGATCGTGCACGGCAAGCGCAGTATCAGCCCGGACACCGGACTGCGGCTCTCCCGCGCCTTCGGTACGTCTGACCGGTTCTGGTTGAACCTGCAGACTCGCTACGACCTCGACATGGCGCTCGCGGCGCACGAGGACGAGTTGAGTCGCATCCCGCTGCTCAAGACGGGATGACCCCACTCCGACATTTCGGACCTGACGTGTCGGCGGGGGCCAATACGCTCACCTTCGTGGATCGAGTCCTCGCCCCTGCCGACAGTCACGACGTCATCCGGGTGGTCGGAGCCCGGGAGAACAACCTGCGCGGCATCTCGCTCGAGATCCCCAAGCGGCGGCTGACCGTCTTCACCGGAGTGTCGGGCTCGGGGAAGTCCTCGCTGGTGTTCGGGACCATCGCCGCCGAGTCGCAGCGTCTGATCAACGAGACCTACTCCACCTTCATCCAGGGGTTCATGCCGAGCCTCAGCCGTCCGGACGTCGACGCACTGGAGAACCTGAGCGCCGCCATCGTCGTCGACCAGGAGCGGATGGGCGCCAACGCCCGGTCGACCCTCGGCACGGCGACCGACGTGAATGCGATGCTGCGGATCGTCTTCAGCCGGCTCGGCCAGCCGTACGTCGGGCCGTCGTTCTACTTCGGGTTCAACGCTCCGGAGGGGATGTGTCCGGCCTGCGAGGGCCTGGGCCGGGTCACCGACATCGACATCGACGAGCTGGTCGACCACAGCAAGACCCTCAACGAGGGCGCGATCCGGGTGCCCGGCTACACCCCGGACGGGTGGTACGTGCGGATCTACACCGAGTCCGGCCTGGTACCGGGAGACGTCAGGGTCGCCGACTTCACCGACCAGCAGCGGCAGGACTTCCTTTACCGCGAGCCGATGAAGGTCAAGACCCAAGGCATCAACCTCACCTACGAGGGGCTGGTCCCCAAGGTGCAGAAGAGCATCCTGACCAAGGACCGGGACTCGGTGCAGCCGCACATCGCCGCCTTCATCGACCGAGTGGTCACCTATGGACCGTGCCCGTCCTGCGGCGGCACCCGGCTCAACGAGGCCGCACGGTCGTCCAAGATCAACGGGGTCAGCATCGCCGACGCCTGCGCGATGCAGATCAGTGACTTGGCCGACTTCGTCCGCGGCCTGACGGCACCCGAAGTCGCACCGCTGGTGGCCACGCTGCAGCAGACCCTCGACTCCCTGGTCGAGATCGGGCTCGGCTACCTCAGTCTCGAGCGCAGCTCGGGCTCGCTGTCCGGGGGCGAGGCCCAGCGGGTCAAGATGGTCCGCCACCTCGGTTCCCCGCTGACCGACGTCACGTACGTCTTCGACGAGCCGACCGTCGGCCTGCACCCGCACGACATCGCCCGGATGAACAACCTGCTGATCCGGCTGCGGGACAAGGGCAACACCGTTCTGGTCGTGGAGCACAAGCCGGAGACGATCGCGGTCGCCGACCATGTCGTCGATCTTGGTCCGGGCGCGGGCACCAACGGCGGGACGGTGCAGTTCGAGGGCACCGTGGCCGACCTGCGCAGTAGCGGCACCCTCACCGGCCGACATCTCGACGACCGGGCCCGGTTGAAGACCGAGGTGCGGACGGCCACTGGCGCGGTGCCCATCCGCGACGCCACCACCCACAACCTGCGGCAGGTCGACGTCGACGTGCCGCTCGGGGTGATGACGGTCGTCACGGGCGTGGCGGGCTCGGGCAAGAGCTCACTGATCCATGGCTCTCTGCCGCGGGACGTCGGCGTGGTGACCGTCGACCAGTCCGCCATCCGTGGCTCGCGGCGCAGTAACCCGGCCACGTACACCGGACTGCTCGACCCGATCCGTACGGCCTTCGCCAAGGCGAACAAGGTCAAGCCTGCCCTGTTCAGCGCGAACTCGGAGGGCGCCTGCTCGAACTGCAACGGCGCCGGCGTTATCTATACGGACCTGGCCATGATGGCCGGGGTGGCGACAAGGTGCGACCACTGCGGCGGTAAGCGGTTCCAGGCCGCGGTGCTGGAGTACAAGCTGGACGGCAAGGACATCAGCGAGGTGCTGGCGATGTCCGTCGCCGAGGCGTGGGACTTCTTCGGCTCCGGGCCTGCGCACGCGATCCTGGACCGGATGGCCGCGGTCGGGCTGGGCTACCTCAGCCTCGGTCAGCCGCTGACCACGCTGTCCGGTGGCGAGCGGCAGCGGTTGAAGCTGGCCATCCACATGGCTGACAAGGGCGGGATCTACGTCTTGGACGAGCCGACCACCGGGCTGCACCTGGCGGATGTGCAGCACCTGCTCGCCCTTCTCGACCGGCTGGTCGACTCCGGCAAGACGGTGATCGTCATCGAGCACCACCAGGCGGTTATGGCGCACGCCGACTGGATCATCGACCTCGGCCCGGGGGCTGGCTCGGACGGCGGACGCGTGGTGTTCGAGGGTCGGCCCCGCGACCTCGTCGACACGGCCGACACTCTGACGGCGAAGCACCTCCGGGCGTATGTCGGCGCCTAATCCGGGTGCAGGCGCGCGCTGAGTCCGTCGCGAGGCGGACCGGCGGAGCGTAGCTGAGGTGGCGTGAATCCGAGCCGGAGACGAGCGCAGTCGATGGACCAGGCGGACCGTGCGGAGCGTGGATGGGTCTGGCGGGACCCGAGCTTTGCGAGGGTGGATGGTTGCGAGGCACGGTCCGCCTGGTCCACCGACTCCGGGAGGAGCGACCTAGCCTGGGCAGGTGCCCGCCTTGCCCACCCGTACGCCCCTGCTGCTCGAGCTCGACCTCACCGAGGTCCCGGCCACGCCCGACCAAGACGACCCGCTGGACCGGTTGCGCAACCGTGGCCGCCGACTGCTGCGACCAACACTCCGGGCGCTGTATGAGTCGGGTGATGACCAACGCGTGCTGGGGCTGATCGCCAAGGTCGGCGGCGGCCTGCCCTGGGCCACGATGCAGGAGCTTCGGCTCGGCGTCGAGGTCTTCGCCCGCAGCGGGAAGCCGACCGTCGCCTGGGCCGAGAGCTTCGATTCCGGCCGGGTCAACCTGGCCGCGTACGCGCTGGCCTCGGTGTTCAGCGAGATCTGGCTGCAGCCCGGTGGTGGAATAGGGCCGCTGGGCGTGGGCGTGGAGACGACCTTCCTGCGGGGGGCGCTGGACAAGCTCGGGATCGAGCCGCAGCTGGAACAGCGGCACGAGTACAAGAACGCGGCCGACCAGGTGCAGCGCGCCGAGCTGACCCCGGCCCACCGGGAGTCGCTGGAGCAGCTGACCGGGTCCATCTACGGCGAAGCCATCCAGCTGATCGCGGCTGGCCGGTCGACCGACGCGGACCAGGTGCGGTCGGTTCTGGACGACAGCCCGTACACCGCCGCCGAGGCGCGGGACGCCGGACTGGTCGACCGGCTCGGCTACCGGGACGAGGTGTACGCCTCGGTCAGGTCGCGGTTTCCCACCACGCCGGAGCTGCTGTTCGCCGACCGCTGGAAGCCGACCCGGCGGCCGTCCTGGCCCAAGCGCCGGCGCGGTCACGTGGCGCTGGTCGAGGCTCGCGGAGCCATCGTGACCGGTCGGTCGCGGCGCGGGGTCGGCGGGCGGCAGGTCGGCAGCGACACCGTCAGCGCTCAGCTCCGGGCGGCCCGGAAGGACGACTCGGCCCGCGCGGTCGTGCTGCGGGTCGACTCGCCGGGCGGGTCCGCGGTCGCGTCGGAGGTGATCTGGCGCGAGGTCGTCCGACTCCGCGATGCGCGCAAGCCGGTGGTGGTCTCGATGAGTGACGTGGCTGCATCGGGCGGCTACTACATCGCCTGTCCTGCCGACGCGATCCTGGCGCTCCCGGCAACGATCACCGGGTCCATCGGGGTGTTCGGCGGCAAGTTCGTGGTCACCGAGCTCCTCGAGCGGCTCGGACTGACCACCGGGACGGTGCAGCAGGGGCAGCGGGCCTTGATGTACTCGGCGCGGCGTGGGTTCGACGGACAGGAGCGGGAGCGCCTGGCCGCCACCATCGACGCGGTGTACGCCGACTTCGTGGCCAAGGTCGCGATCGGGCGCGGCCGGTCACCGGAGGACATCGAGGCGGTCGCCCGCGGCCGGGTGTGGAGTGGGCAGGACGCCCTGCGGGCCGGGCTGGTCGACCAGCTTGGCGGGTTAAGGGAGGCGCTGGCCGAGGCGCGTACGCGGGGCGGGCTGCCCGACGACGCGCCGGTCCAGCCGGCCGCACACGTGCCCATGCTCGCCCGGCTCGGGCGGCCGCGGAACAGCGAAGACCCGCGAGCGCTGCTCGGCGCGCCGTGGCCGGACCTAGCCGACCTGCCCGCCGCCCTCGGTGCACTGGACGGCCTGGCGCTGCGGATGCCCGAGATCCGCATTCGATAGCGTCGTCCTGACCGCAACGACCGGTCCTCGGCGCAACCAGGAGCCGGTTCGGCCTTCGAAGCACAACACGAGGAGGAGATTCATGGCGGTGACCGCATTCCAGGACCTCGAGCTCGCCGACGAGGACCGTGAGTGGGACAGCTCGGCGGCGGAGAAGCGGGTCCGCAAGTGGGCCGGGGCTGAGGATGAGCCCAACGAGAAGTATCGGGACGCCCACGTCTGGTACGACGCGGACAAGAAGAACAACTTCACCGCGTACAAGCTGCCGATCGCCGATGTGGTGAACGGGCAGCTGCGAGCCGTGCCCCGGGCCGTGCTCGCGGCCGGCGGTGTGATGCAGGGTGCCCACGGCGGCGCCGACATCCCGGCCAAGGAGCACGACCGGATCCGGTCCCACCTGGCGAAGTACTACAAGAAGATGGACCGGACCCCACCCTGGGAGGACTAGCCGTGAATCTCGGCCGGTACGGAAAGTTGGCGCTGGTCACTGGCGGTGACTCCGGCATCGGCTGGCACACCGCCTAGCAGCAGCTCGCGGGGGCGACAGTGGTGACCAGCGATATCGAGCAGCGCAGATGCCACGCCTGGGCCCATCGGTTGAGGTCGGGCGTCGGCGGCCGCTGACCAGGATTAGTTTCACTTGTAAACAAGGTTTGAGTTAGGGGCCTCGGGTGGCTTACGCTCAACGTGTTTGTAACAGGGGAAGAGAATTCACAAGCAGCGCCGAGCCTGACTAAGGAAGGTCACGTGTAACCACACCCGCCCTGTGCCGCCGGGGGGCGTGGGGCAGCCCAAGGAGACGACGCATGGCGGACCAGAACCGGGGTCGGACCAGGCGAAACGACGACAGCATGATTCCGTTGCTGACGGTTCTTGTCGTCATCGCCGCCGCGGGTCCGGCCTTGTTTACCGCTCTGACGCAGTGGCTGGTTCCCCGGCTCACCGCGGGCCGAGACGCCGTCTCGCTGAGCCTGGGCGAATGGTGGGGCAGCAACTGGTGGCTCGTACTTTTCTGGGTCCTCGAGCTGACCCTCCTGGTTGCCTTCCTCGCCTGGTCCCGCCGGCGGCGCTCGCGGCGTACGCGGCAGATGGACTCGGTGGTCGCCGGGCTTACCCGAGTCATGCCCGCCGACTGGGAGCCGGATCGCGACCTCCGGGTGCAGCGATGGAAGGGACATCGTCCGATCCGGTTGCGGCTGCAGCTGACGCCGCGAAGCGCACTCGACGACCCGACCTGGCGGCGGTCGGTAGCTGAGGCGGCCCGCACGGTGCTGGGTCCGCTGGAGCCGATCGCGTGGCCGCGGCCGTCGCGCAACGGGGTCTTCGACCGCGGCGTACGTCCCCCCCGGGTCGAGTTGCGAGTAACCGCCCGGCCCCCCGCCGATTCCGCAACGCCGAGCCGAACATATGATCGATTGTTCGAACCGCCGGCAGGGGCGGAATCGGCGGGTTCAGAACCCTCCCCGGAGGAACAACAGATTTACCGGCGGCCGCGCTGGGAACCCACCAAGCGGGCCACGGCCGACCACGGGTCAGCGTCGACTCGGCACGACAGAGAGGACTGAACGACATGGTATGGGATCCCGCGGTGGTGCAGAAGCTGCTCCTCTCGGTGCTCGGTCTGGTGATCATCATCGTGGCGATCCGCCTCGGTGGCCGGGCCAACAGCGCCCAGTACTCCGAGACGGCGCGGGTCGGCTTCAACACCGTGGTGGCCATCGTCATCGGAGCTATCGGCGCGGGCGCGATCGTCTTCGCCGTCTTCGGTGAGCGAATCCTCACCGCTCTCGGCTTCAACCTGAGCTGAGCCGGACACCATGCCCAGACTTCGTACCGACGACGGCCCGCGCAAGCTGCGGGCTGTCTGGTTGGGACCCGCCGGCAGCACGCTGCCGTTCCAGTGGACCTACGTCCAGTGGCTCGTGACGCTGGTCGCGATCCCGGTTGGTGCGATCATCGGCGGCGCGCTGGTCGGGCTGACCGGCGCAGGATGGGTCTGGACCCTGGGTATCGGAGTGCTCTGGGGCGGGGCGGCTGGCGTCTGGGTGGCCGTGAAGCTGATGGTGCATGTGACCTACGACGAGCCGCTGCGATACCAGCGGCGCTTGGTGCGCGGCGAGTTCAGCCGCCGGTTCGCCACCACCAAGGAGGTCAAGCCGATCGAGGTGTCGTTCTCCTACCCGCCGATCGGCTACCTGTCCGCCCCCGTACGCCGGGCCATGGGTTGGGACACCCCCGACCAGAGCCCGCTCGATGCCGGCAGCACCCGAGCCGACAACCCGTACCTGTCGATCCGACCCGCGACCAAGGCCCCGTCCTAGACCACCGAGAGGCCCGAGCAGATGGCGAAGCAGACCGATAAGATGTCCCGCAACAAGTCAGGCCCGGCGAAGCCAGACAAGGCACCCAGGTCGCCGAGCCCGATCCGTAGCGGGATGGTGACCGCGGGGCGTTCGGGACTGGTCCGGCGGATCACCCGGCCGCGGCGGGTGACCTTCACCCCGTCGACCTACCGGATCGCCGGTCCGCTGTCCTTCACCCGGGGCGGGATGTTCGCGACCTTCGTGCTCGGCGGGCAGCAGTGGGACTTCCGCTCGGACACCGACCGGACGCTGCTGTGGGACCAGGCCACGTTCCGCTGGGCCAGCCTGAAGGGTCGCGCGATCAAGCTGCGCTCGACGCCGCGGCCCTACCCGAGCTACGAGTTCGCCCGCACCCTCGACGAAGACACCCCCAGCCCGCTTCCGGACGTGCCAGGCGCGCCGTCCTGGGACGCCTATCTGGAGTACGGACAGCGGCGGCTGCAGCAGACCGGGCTGGACACCAAGATGGTGACCCTGTCGGTGTGGGTCGGGCCGAACCCGAACCGGCGGGTCCAGGAGGAGCTGATCCGGGGCGTGGAGCACCCGCTGCCGGAGACGGTGGCGGTCATCGAGGAGATTCTCCGCGTCACCAACATCGTCAAGGGCTCGGGCTTCAACGGCCGGCCGGTCGGGCCGCGGGACATGGCGTTCCTGATGCACCGGTCCCTTTCCATGGGGGTTCCTGCGCCGATGCACGCCGGGGCCGGCGGCGGCCGGTGGGAGCCGGACGAGATCTCGGGCTTCTTCACCCGGCGCGAGTGGTTCTACAACCCGCTGACCTCCTCCACGGTCAAGGTGCTGGCCGAGCACAACGGCAAGGTCGTCGAGCGCTACGTCGCGGTTCTCTCTCTCGGCCCGCTGCCGGACATCACCTGGCCGGAGTCGGGCCGCGACCCCTGGATGCTGGCCAGCGACAAGCTGGGCTTCCCCGTCGAATGGTCGATGTCCGGCGCGATGCTGGACCCGAAGGACCTGACCGCGGCGATCGAGTTCGAGCAGAACCGGGCCGCCGGCATCTCGTCGCACTACGCCGAGCACAATCTGATCCCGCCGCCGGCTGTGGAGCGGGCCATCGAGAGCGCGACGCTGAACCTGGACGAGGTCACCGAGGGTGACACCCGGACCGCCGTCCGCTTCCTCGGGCCGATCCGGCTGGCCACCTACGCGGCGAGCGAGACCGAGTGTCTGGATCAGGCCCGGGCCTTGGTCGACTCCTACGGCGAGCGGATGAACTTCGAGCTGGCCCACCCGCGGGGGCAGGCGCAGCTGCTGCGGGAGTTCGTGCCGGGCGAGCCGTGGTCGACGGTCGGCTACCAGCGGCGGCTGCCGGCCAAGTACCTGGCCTCGGCGATGCCGAACGTGGACGCCGAGGTGGGCACGCCCACCGGACCGTACCTGGCGTACGGAATCGGGTCGGCGCGTCGGGCGGTGCGGTTCGATCCGCACTACGGCCCGGAGACGCTGCAGCAGCCGGGACTGTTCACCATCACCGCCGAGCCGGGCGGCGGCAAGTCGGTGCTTATCGGCGCGCTGGCCTACAACGCGGCCCGGCGCGGTGAGCCGACGATCATCCTGGACCCGTCCGGACCGCTGGCCAAGCTATGCGACCTGCCGGAGCTGAAGCCGTTCGCGCGGGTGCTGGACCTGACCGCCTCCGAGCCGGGCACCCTGTCGCCCTACCAGCTGATCCCAGAGCCGCAGCCCGGGGCGTACCTGGACGACCAGGGTCGGTTCAACGAGCTGGACTTCGGCCGGGCCAAGCGGATCGCCGTCGCGGAACGTCAGCAGCTGGTGTTCGACGTGCTACGGATGTGGCTGCCGCTCGGTCTGCTCCGCGAGGTGGGCACCGACGTCAAGCTGCGCTCGGCGATCCGCAACACCCGGGCCCGGGTGCTGGAGGCCGGCCTGACCGATGTGCAGACCAACCCGCGCTGGGTGGTCAAGGAGCTAGCCAAGCTGGCCGGCACGGAGCACATCGTGGCCGAGATCGAGGCGGCCGCCGAGTTCCCGCTCGGCGAGCTGGTCATGCCCGACCACACCGACCACATCCCGGCTGAGCAGTCGCTGGACAAGACCCTGGTCGTGGTGACCATGCCTGGCCTGGAGCCGCCGCCGGAGGGTCTGGACCGGGAGCTGTGGGGGTCGACCGAGCGCTACACCCAGCCGCTGCTGCACCTGGCCGCCTTCTTCACCTCCCGCTTCATCTACGGCCGCAACCGGAACCAGCGCAAGAACGTGTTCCTCGACGAGAACCACCAGATGGCGACCTGGGGATCCGGCCGGGCGCTGATGGTCCGGCTGTCCCGGGACAGCCGGAAGTGGGACACCGCCGTCGGCGCGGCGTCGCAGCACCCCGACGACGCGCTCACCGTGGGCCGGATCGACGCGCTGCAGGGGGCGGCCTTCGTCGGCCGGCTGACCAAGCAGAGCGTCGCCGAGAAGGCGTGCGACCTGCTGCAGTGCCCGCGGGCGTACGCGCCGGTGATCCAGGCGCTCAGCCCGAAGCGACGAGCCGACACTCACGGCGACCATGAGCTGCCTTCGGAAGCCCTGGACACCGGCGAGTTCGTGTTCCTCGACCCGCTCGGTCGGATCGGCAAGGTCCGGGTCGACATCGACTGGCATCCTGGGCTGCGCGAGGCGCTCAACACTACGCCTGGCCGCCACCGGCTGCCGACCCCGGCCGTCGAGCAGCCGACGCCGTTCCTCGACCCGGAGCTGTTCACGTCGATCCCGCTCATCCCGCTGTCAGAGGAGGCGGCGTGATGGGCCGCCCAAAGCGCGTCCTCAGCCTGTCGAGAGGCCGCGGACCGGGCTTTCGAGGATCACGCGCCCGGAGCCTGTCGGAGGGCCGCTCGCCGCGCGCGCTTCGACAAGCTCAGCGCACGCTCCTGGTCCTCCTCGGGCTGCTGCTGGCGGCACTGCTGGTCCCGGTCGTGCCCGCGGCGGCCGACCCGCTGGACACGATCTGCGAGGAGGTGCCGGCCCCGGTCCGGCCGGACTTCCAGACCGCCGGGCTGGTGATGGACAAGCCGGACCTGGCTACCGTGCCGACGGTCGCGCCCAACCCGTTCACCGACCCGAACGTGCCGATCAGCTCGGTCTACGGCTGGGCCTGGCGCTACACCAACTACGACCTGGGCTGCGGCTCGGACTTCATCCGCGACCCCAGTGCGGTCGCCTCCACCAACCTCGCCAACATCGCCATGGCCGGGCTGACCACCATGAACGCGGCGGTGGAGTCGGTGGAGAACATGTGCCGCTCGGCCAGCTTCGACTTCTTCAAGCCGGTGGTCGCTTCGGTCGCCGACACCCTGGACGAGCGGATACTGACGGTCTGGCTACCGCTCGCCCTGGTGGTGGTCAGCATCGTGCTGGCCTTCAATGCGATTCACGCAAGCTACTCCGAGACCTTCCGCCGGCTGATGGTCGTGGTGGCCTGTGTGGGACTGGCCGTGTTTGCCCTGGTGTTCCCGGTGCGGGCGACCACCCTGATGGACGAAGGGGCCAAGGCCGTCTCGTCGGCCGCGCAGGCCGGGTTCAGCCCGCGGGCCTCGGACCTGATCACCCGGGAGGCGATCTACAACACCTGGCTGGTCGGCTACTTCGGTTCGGCCGACTCTCCGACGGCGACCGAGTACGGGCCGCGACTGATGTCGGCGCTGACCTACACCTGGTCCGACGTCAAGGCCATCGATGCCGACCCCGACGTCCAGGAGGACATCGACAAGGCCAAGGCCGCGGAGTTCAAGAAGATCGCCGCCGAGGTGGAGGAGAAGGATCCGGCCGCCTACGGGTCCTTCACCGGAAAGACCGACACCCGCACGGCCGGCACCATCCTCGGCGCTGTCTGGGTGTTGATCATGGGGTTCTTCGTGGTGCTCGCATCCATTCTCACCCTGGTGGCCCGGCTGATCATGATCGCTCTGGTGGTGGTGGCCCCGGTGGGCGTCGTGGTGGGTGTCGTGAAGTACGCCGTGCTGCAGCGGATGTGGGACCTGTTCACCGCGGCGCTGATCAACATCGTCAAGTTCACCATCGCGGCGGGCGTGATGACCCTGGTTCTAGGGGCGATCCAGACCGCACCGGTCGGCATGGGCTGGCAACTGCTCTTCGCCATCCTGGCCACGGTGATCGCGATAATGATCACGAAGCCGGTTCAGTCGTTCAAGTCGATGGCCGGGCTGGACCCGACCCGCAGCTACCTCAGCTCGCTGCTGCGCCGGACCGGAGGAACGGCGCTCGGCGTGGTCGCGGGGCAGAAGCTCAGCCAGCGCGATGATGCCGGCAGCTATCCCGGGATGGCGCCGGGCCAGTCGGGGGTCACCTACACCGTGCAACCGGTCGAGCCGTCCATGCCTCCGTTGCCGTCCCCCCAGGCGGTACCGGCTACCGCGTACGCCACCGCCGGGGCGATCGGGTGGGCGGGGGCGGAGCGGATGGCCGGGGTGACTCCTCGGCCGGCGCTGGAGGCCGCCCACCGCACCGCGCCGGAACCGGTCCGGTCCAGCCCGAACGCGTTGCCACCGGACACCGAGGCACTGGTCCCGCACGAGGACCAGCGGCAGCTACGGCCAGTGACCGTTGTGCCGATCGTCGCGGGAGCCGAGGTGCGGCGCCCGGTGGTGACGGAGAAGACGACGCTGCCCGGGGCCGCCGAACCGATGCCCGCAGAGCCGGGGCCGGTTCGCGTCGGTACCGGCACCGACTCCGGACCGGCGGAGCGTACGCCGCGACTCACCATCGCTGCGTCCGTCGCGGCCGCCAGTCCGTTCCCATCCGACGACCGGTTCCGACCCAGCCCCATCGACCCACCGCCGGTGGTTCGGACCGTCGAGCCGACGGCCGTCTACCCGACCGGGATCGTGGTGCAGAACGAGCCGGGGGTCTACCGGTCCGGCGGCCAGCTCAAGGTGGAGGAGTACGTCCGGTTCGCGGAACCGCAGGTCGATGCGAACGGTGAGGAGACCTGGACACCGCTGTACCGCGCCAAGGCGAAAGTGCGCTGATGAGGAACACCCCGCTGGACGGTCCGGGCATGGGCTACGGCCCGGCCGCCGGGGGCGACCGTCGCGGGAGCCCGGTGGTGACTCTGGTGCTGGCCCTGGTCTGCCTGGTGCTGGCGGCGACCCTGGCTGTGGTGCTGCTGCGGCCGTCTGGTCAGACCGCTGCGCCGGTCGTCACGGTGACGGCCTCCGCGGCGGCGCCGACCCCGACCCCTGGCACACCGGCACCGGCGTCGCCGACCGTAGCCGGCTCGACCGCACCGTCGGCCTCGCCCACCCCGAGTGGCACCGACGCCACCCTGCGGGCGGACGAGCCGGAGGGCGTGCGGGCGGCGGCGACGACGTTCATGCGGGGCTGGCTGGAGCCGAAGAAGGCCGTCCGGGTGCAGCTGCTCCAGGTGTCGGCGACCGACAGCCTGCTCGACCGGCTGGCCGACGTCGACCCGGCGAAGCTGCCCGATGCCAAGCCCAAGGGCGACCTGGTGGTGCCGTCAGCCAGCGATTTCGCCGCGGTGGCCGACCAGAAGATGTCGGACGGCACAACCGTTCGGATGGAGCTGGTGTACGAGCCGGCCAGCCGCTACGGCTGGCTGGTCGACACGGTCGGCCCACTGGAGTAGGGCGGCCTTAGTGTCCCGAGTCCAGAGTCTCTTGCCACCGGACGCCGTACAGGCACGTACCTCGCGGCGTTCTCCTCGGTCGCGTTGCGACTCGGCATCCTCGTCGCCGTTTCGATTCTGCCCTCCGGGCAGGTGCGATGCACGCACCTGGACCACGCCGGTCGTCCAGGAACTTCGGGCTCGGGACACTGCATGAACCCGACCGTGGCGAAGATGGCCGGCCAGATCGCCCTGTCCTTGGTCCGCAGCCGGGCCGGGCGGCGGGTGCTGATCGCCGTCCTGGTGCTGCAGCTGGTCGCCCTGACGGTGATCCTCTGGCTGCCGACCTACTTCGCCTCGATCACTGCCACATCGATCCAGCGCATCGTCATCACCGCGCCGAGCAACTGTGGGGCGGAGACCACGGTGGCGGTAGGCGACGACGGGTCGCCGGTGCCTCGGGTCCGCGACCTCCAGCCGAGACAGGTCGCGGCCGCTCGGACGATCTACCTGACCACACTCGGGGTAGGGATCGCCGAGAAGTGGTCGTCGGCCAAGACCGAGCGGGCCGTGCTGGTCGCGCTGGCGACCGCGATGCAGGAGTCGCAGCTGGGCGCGTATCCGGGCATCGACCGGCCGAACGGCGATGGCGATGCCGGGGTGTTCCAGCAGCGGCAGAAACCCGGCTGGTACGGCACCCTCGCGCAGGTCACCCAGGTCGGCTACGCGGCCCGGGTGTTCCTCCGCGGCAAGGTCGTGTCAGCCGCCGACGTTGCGGCGGCCCGGCGAGCCGGTAGCGTTCCCGCCGGACCGGCGGGGTACACCATCCCCGGGCTGAAGCAGGTCCGCGGGTGGGAGAACCTGGCGATCACGGTGGCGGCGCAGAAGGTGCAGCGGTCGGCGTTCCCCGACGCGTACGCCAAGCACGAGCGGATCTCCCGGACCCTGCTCGCGGTGTTCAAGGACAAGATCGACCCGCAGTCGGCCGAGGCCCAGGTCACCGGCGAGTCGATGCTGTGCGGCCCGACGGACGCGATGACCTGCCCGCCGACCGGAATGGGGGCGGAGTCGGGGCTGAATCCCGACGCGCTGCGGGTGCTCCGCTGCACGGCGCGCGGCTGGCCACAGGTCCGGACCTACTACGGCATCGGCAGCCGGCCCAACGTCAGCGACCACCCGTACGGCAACGCGGTCGACGTGATGATCCCCGACTACACCAGCCCGACGGGGATAGCGGTAGGTGACGAGATCGCCCGCTGGCTGCTGCAGAACCGCAAACAGCTCGGCGTGAAGTACGTGATCTGGAAGAAGCAGATCTGGTCGGTCGAGCGGCAGGCGGAGGGCTGGCGGCCCTACTACGGGGTCAGCCCGCACTACGACCACGTGCACGTCTCGACCTACGGCGACTCGGCGGGGTCGGACGTGATCGGCGGGCCGGGTGGCTCCAACGGGCCGGCCGTGCTTCCGCTGGCCAGTGTGGTACTCACCGCGCGGTTCGGCCAATGTTCCTCGCTGTGGGCCCGCTGCCACACCGGACTGGACTTCTCCGCCGGCACCGGAACCCCGATCCGGGCCGTGCTCGGCGGCCGGGTGGTCTCCTCCGGGTGGGCCGGGGCGTACGGGCAGCTCACCAAGATCGAGGCCCGTCCCGGGCTGCAGTTCTGGTACGCGCACCAGTCCGCCCGCGGCGTCCGGGTCGGACAGGTGGTCAGGACCGGACAGGTGATCGGCAGGGTCGGCATGACGGGCAACACCACCGGACCGCACCTGCACTTCGAGGTCCGGGTCCAAGGCAGCGCAAGCGATCCCGAGGCGTGGCTGCGCAAGCAGGGGCTGCTCCGTGGCTGAGGCGGACCGGACCGGGGCGGAGGAGACGGACCCGTGGAGCGGATGGTCATTCGACGCCGAGGGCCGGCTGGTGGACACCAGCCAGCCGATGGAGGTCATCATCTTCGGACCGCCGCCACCCGTCCGCTGGGTCAGCCCGGACGACCTCGGCGAGGTCCTGGGCTTACGCTGCGCGGTGGTCGGACGCGACGCGACGACGTACGGGCTGCGCGTGGTGTCGGAGGTGTTCGAGTCCAACGGCGGCCGATACCTGAACGTGGTTTTCGAGGATCAGTGGTATCGATGGCAGGAGACGGGCGAGGACGACCGCCCGGAGCACATTCCACGGGCCACCTGTGTGGCGACCCGCCACGTGTGGATCGAGTATGAGACCCCCTCGCGGGGACCTGAAGGAGAAAGGACGGAGCCTTGACCGCAACGACCGAAGAGCCGGCGGTGACCCTGCGGCTGTGGGCCGACGGTACCGGCGAGGTGATCGTAGAAGGCGTGGCGGCGCCGATCAGCGCCGGCGCGTTGCGGGCCGCCCGGGCCCAGGGGCTGGCCCAGGTCCAGCAGCTGGCCGCCCGGTCCGGTGAGCCGGTGCGCTTCGTCTCGTACGACCCCGAGGGCCGCTGGCAGCTGGTGATGGCGCCCGACGGACAGGTCAGCGAGGACGACGGCAGCATCGCCGGCCCCAGCGTGCCGGAGCAGGAGGCCGAAGCGCCGGACCGGCAGCGGGAACAGGAAAGGACGGCGGAGTCCGCCGAGGGGTCGGCGACCCAGTCCGCCGGGCCGACGCGGCGTAGTTCCAAGCAGATGAGGACCGAGCCCGGACACGCCCCGTCCGCGAGGCAGCGGCCGTACGACTCGGAATACGTGATGGGCAGCATCGTCCCCGTGACGCGGGTGCCCAAGTCGACCCGCGGCTGGCGCGGACTGCTGGGTGTCGGCCCGGGGGCCAGGGAGCGCGCTGAGCGGGCGGACCGGGCTGCGGCCTGCCAGTCCTACGGGCGGCCAGTGACCATCGTGGTCGCCGACCCGCGCGGCGGGTCGGGCAAGACCACCACGTCGCTGCTGCTGGCCGGGGCGTTCGGCATCGCGCGGGGTGGCGGCGTCCTGGCTCTGGAGAACCACGAGCTGCGCGGCACCATGCACCTGCGCACCGGGGCGCCGGTCGGGGCGACCAACATCCGCGACCTGATCCAGGCGCAGCAGGAGAACGAGGGCGTCGGCCAGGCCATGGTGCGGGTCGGTGACCTCTCCGGCTTCGTCCGGCACCAGGTGGCCGGGCAGTACGACGTATTGGTGTCGGCGACCAAGTCGGGCCGGTCGCTGAAGCGGGAAGAGTTCGAGGACGTGCACGCCCTGGTGTCCCGCTTCTACCAGATGATCATCGTGGACACGGCCAACAACGAGTCAGCGGAGAACTGGCGCGCGGCGATCGACAAGGCCGACGCGCTGGTCGTGCCGGTGAAGTGGCGTAACGACTACTCGGTGCCGGCGATCGAGATGCTGGAGGAGCTGGAGCACAGTGGCGACGAGCGGGTCGTCGGCCTGGTGCGCCGGGCGGTCGTGGTCGCCTCGCACGGCCAGGGTGAAGTGGACAGTCGCTGTCGCCAGCACCTGATGCCGTACTTCGCGGACCGGACCCGGGCGGTGATCGAGATCGACCCCGACCCGCACATCGCCGAGGGCAATGTGATCCAGCACGACCAGCTCAGCCCGGCAACCCGCCGACAGGCCGAACGGGTCGCGGCCGAGGTGGCGAACTCGATCCGGGCGAGCATGTCGTGACCTCGACGGGTTCGTACTCTCCGCTTAGACTGGAGATCAGCAAAATGTCCACACACAAGACGTGCAGCGTGGCATGTCTTTTCCGCCGCTGAACTGACCGGGCAAGGAGTCGGACATGGCGAAGAAGGTAGGGCTGGCGCTCGTAACGATCTTCCTGGTCTTCTACATCGTTTCGCAGCCGGCGGCGGCAGCGGACCTTGTCCAAACCATTCTGGGCGGTATCGGGTGGGTCTTCAACGGGATCGTGACGTTCTTCCAGAACCTGGTCTGACCCCTCCTCGCTGATTTCGGCGGTCGGGTCGCGGGCCCACCCGCCTCGCAACCATCCGCCTTCGCAGGCTCAGGCTCCCGCCAGGCCCGTCCACGCTCCGCGGGCGAGCCCGCGCCCCGGCCGCCGGCTCCGCTCGTCTACGGCCGGGGAGGCTAGCGGATGCGCAGGTCCACCCAGACCAGCCGGTGGTCGCTGGTCGGGAACGGGAACTCGCCGGTGAGCCGGGACAGCGGGTCGCTGCGGACCGGCCAGAACACTCCGGCCCCCTTCACCTTCAGCCCCCGGCGAGACGGCAGGACATAGTCGGCCCGTAGGTTGCCCGGGGCCGGGTTGTCGTTGAAGTCGGCGGTGTCGTACGCGGGGTCGCCCCGGTGGGTCAGGTTGGCACCCCCCTGCAGCCGCGCCGCCTCGACCGCGCCGGCCGAGGCGGGCTTCGGGTCGCGGATCCAGCGGGAGTCCAGCAGCTGGTTGATCGCCGCGTCCACCGAGTCGCCGTCCAGCGGGTCGGCGTTCTGGTCGCCCAGGATGACGAACCGCGACCCGGGCCGCAACCCGCCGCGCCGGCCCTCGTCGTCGTAGATGTAGCGGCCGGCGCCAGGTGTGACGTAGTCGGCCCAGAAGCGGATCTCGTCGTGGTTGCGGGTGCCGTTGCGGTCCTCCGGACCGTCGAAGGTCGGTGGCGTCGGGTGCGAGGCGAGCACGTGTACCGTCCGGCGGCCGATCTTCACCGGCACGTCCCAGTGCGACTTGCTCGACAGCCGGAAGACCTCGAGGATCTCCGACGAGTACCAGTCGGCGGGAGCGGCGGTCGCCGGGTCGTCGGGCAGCAGCGCGCCCGGCATGTCGGCCCAGCGGAACGTCTGGAAGGTCCGGATCTGCTCGTAGTCGATCGGGTAGCGCGACAGGACGACCATGCCGTACTGACCGGGGAACTCGCCGAACCCGTACGCGTCGTTGCCGCCGCCGACGGTCCCGCTGCGGTCCAGGTCGAAGCCGGTGGGGATCCCGGTGTTGGAGGGCGCGGTGAAGGCGTACGGGTAGCGGATCGGCCGGGCTCCCTGCTGGGACCGCTCGAGGTAGTTGCGCCGGAACAGATCGACCGCCTGGTAGCCCTCGACGTAGTCGAACTCGTTCAGCAGCACGACGTCCGGCCGGACCCGCTGGAGCACCTCGGCGATGTTGCGAGCCTGGGTGTTGTCGGGGGTGCTCAGGTCGCTGACCAGCTGGCCGGCGGCCGCCCGGTTGAGGCTGGCGTTGTAGGTGGCGAACCGCACCGTCCTGTTCTGGCCACGGTCGTCGCGACCGGCGGCCTGCGCCGGCTGGGCCAGCACTCCCGCGATCGTCGCCAGCGCCAGTAGGACCATGATCGACATTCTCAGACTGCGCGCCGTCATCTGCCCCGACCCCTTGGTCGAACCGACTCTGGCGACGCTAGCAGCACCGTCTCGGCGGTCACAGTGAGGAACGTGGCCACCCAGACCAGCGGGGCGTTCCACCGGATGCAGACGTCGTTGGTGGTCTCCGAGGTGGCGACGTCGAGGTAGGCGCGCTGCGGCGGCAGGTCAGGCAGCCGCGGGTCGTCGGGGAAGCCGGGGTAGGTCTGGTTGGTCGGTCCGCCGGCTAGGGCGCCGGACGGCGGCGGCGGGAACGCCGGGTCGATGTCGTGCGCGAAGTGGCGGGTGCGCTGGTGTCGGCTGAAGTGGGTGCCGTAACCGGTGACGTAGCTCTGGCCGACGGCGTTGCGGCCGAGCAGGTAGTCCATCCCGGTCCGGGTCGCGGCCAGCAGGTCCGCCTCGCCGGTGAGCTCGTAGGCCCGGCCCAGCAGCATCAGGTTGTTCAGGATCCGGCCGTTCGACCCCCAGCCCCACGGCCCGTTCGGCGCGTACGGCTGACCCCAGGGCTGGTCCTGCTGGAGGACCAGCAGTCGTAGGGCGGCGGCCCGGACCAGATCGGTCGAGCCCAGGCTGAGGTGGGCCGGTCCCGCCACCGCGTCGAAGTCGAAGCCGTCGAGCGGGAAGGGATCCCCGTTCCGGTGCAGAGACGCGTCGACCGCAGTCCGGTAGGCCGGCTCGCGCGTCGTCAGCCAGAGCTCGGCGGACGCCCAGAAGAAGTCGTCGCTCAGGTCATCGTCGCCGTAGGGTCCTCCGCCGAACTCGCCCTGGTCGTCGGGCGCGATCAACGCCGGCTGGGCCTGGGCGGCGGCGTAGGCGCGTCGGGCGGCGGCCAGCAGCCGGTCTGCGTACGCCGGGTCGGCCTCCGCGTACGTCTGCGCGGCCCGAGCGGCGACGGCGGCCAGATGGAGTCCGGCCCCGGTGGAGGGCCGGTGCAGCACCCGGGTCGCTGGGTCCTGGTGCGGCCACATGGCCGCCGGCGCCCACCACGGCGAAGTCGACCGGCTCCGCGGCCGAGGACACCAGGGTGGCCTGCTTGGGTCCGGCCGGCAGGTAGCCCAGCTGGTTGACCCGGACCGGCGGGCGGCTCCTCGCGGTCAAGACGCGACGGCGGTCCGGATCAGGTCAGCGA
>DASQUF010000270.1:0-4740 GCA_035641435.1 Propionibacteriaceae bacterium
ACTAGAGAGCGAAAGTTACCGGGTGAAAAGTCCGGTCCAGAACCCGGTGATCTGGGCGATGATCGAGATCCCGAGCCACACGGCGCCGACGATGATGCCGACCAGGGCCTGTTGGTTCCGGACGCCGACCTTGTTGGACTGCACCCATGCCACCACGCTGAGGATCAGCCCGATGAGATACGTGCACGGAATGATCGCCAGAATCATCCCGACGAGGCCGAGAGTCTTGCCCGGGTCGGCGGCAGGCGGCGGCACGGCCTGGTGGTTCGCCATCCTGGAACTCCTCGCTGGTCGAAGCATTGAGCGTCTTCGAGCGTATCGCTCGGTTGGCCCCGGATACCGTCGGCGCCGATGGACGTTACGCTGCTGGGCCCTCAGCGCCGGGTGGCCGGAGCGCGTACGGCCGTCGCCGAGCTGGTCCCCGAGGGTCCGGTCGCCACCATCAACGCCGGTTGGCGCGAGCGGGAGAGCGACACCGCCGAGCTGGATGCGGTGCTCGGCGGCCGGATGGTCAACCTCGAGCTCTACCGCCGCTGGCACCAGCTGACCGAGGCCGACTCCGGATACGCCGAAGCCGAGCACCGGTTGACCGCGCACCTGGAGGATCTGCGCGGGGCGCACCAGCTCCGGCTGCGTCACGCGCTCGCGGCCGTGCGAGCGGTCAGTCAGCGGGTCGGCAACAACCCCGTCCGGACCGTGGCGCGGGCGGACGCAGTCGCCGGCGTACGCGCTCTGGACGCGTGGCATGTCGACCGCAGCGCTGAGCTTCCCGGGCGAGCAGCTCTTCGTCTACGAGTGATTGGGGGTGTAGTTCGGTTGTAGTGGTCCCAACCGAAGTACACACGCAGCTCGCGGTCGACCCGTGGACGGTGGAAGAGCATTATGGCTGCCGTGACCGAGCCGGTGATCGCCTCCAAGGTGGCCAACGCGCTCATCGAGGACGCCCAGGGCAGCCAGCGACACGGCCAGGTGGCCGAGAGCCTCGACTGGCTGATGGACCGCTTCCGTCGTCACTACGGTGGCCTCTGGGTGGGTGGCCGGCTCACGCTGACCGATCGGACCCTGACCTTCGCCCCCAATGCGGTGAACCGGGTGGCCAATGCCGGTGCGCTCGATGTCGAGATCGACCTGGCCGAGGTCACGGGGCCGGTGACCGTGCTGCCTGGTTTCGTCACCAAGATCATCGCCGTACCGGTGGGAGGCATGGTCTTCAAAGCCCGCTGCTGGGGCGCCAGGAAGATGGCCGAACGTATCCAGGCGGCTGTGGCGCGGCTGGGGCGCTGAGGTAGGTCCTCAACATGACGAGTGACGTGGTGGCCGGGCCGCTCAGCCTTGACGACATACCCGACCTGCTGGCCCTGTTCCACCGCTACGACCGGGTCTACTTCGGCGAGCCGCTGATGGACGCCGACGACCTCGAGGCCGAGCTCGCCGCCCCCGACCTCGACCTGGCTGCGGATACCCTCGGGCTGCGTACGCCCGACGGCGCCCTGGTCGCGGGCGGGTTCCTCACCCCACGGGGGCATCTCGAGGCGCAGTTCGCCGAGGGCTGGGACTCGCCGGAGCTGCTCAGCCGGCTGGTCGACTTCGGTGAGAACCGCGGGCGGCAGCGGGGGCTCGACGTGGTGTTCCAGTTTCTTGCCGAGGCCGACACCGAGGGTGCCGCCTGGCTCCTCGACCGCGGCTACCGGCACGGCTACACGGCCTGGATCATGCGGCTCGACCCGACGACCCCGATCGCCGGACGAGAGCTGCCGGCCGGGTACGCCGTCCGCCCGTTCACCCTGGCCGACGCCGAGGCCGTCTATAACGTGGTCCTAGACGCATTCGGCGAGTGGGAGAGCAGCCCGCAGCGCTCGTTCGCCGACTGGCGGGCGCACATCCTCGACCGGCCACACGTCGACCCGTCTGCCTTCCGGGTCGCCACCCACGAGGGTGAGGTGGTCGGCGCCGCCATCGTGTTCGACTCCGCGGACGAGGCCTGGGTCGCGCAGCTCGCCGTGGCCAAGCCGCATCGGGGCCGGGGAGTGGCGCAGCAGCTGCTGGCCGAGACCTATGCGGCCGCCCGGGCCCGCGGTATCCCGCACGCAGGTCTGAGCACCGACACCCGCACCGGCGCCCTCGACCTCTATCGCCGGCTGGGCATGCGGGTGCTGTTCACCCTGAAGAACTACGAGCTGCCGCTCGGGTGAGTTCGGCGCTCGATTCGCGCCGGCCGCGTACGCCGAGTACTCTGGCCCGTTGGTGCCCTCAGCGGCACCGTTGCATTCGCCCTCCTGCTACGGGATCGTCCCGTGGCCGCCGAGACCAGAGGAGGTGGAGTTCGCGCATGCGCCCATACGAAGTCATGGTCATCTTCGACCCCGACACCGAGGAGCGGTCGGTTCAGCCGACGCTCGAACAGTTCCTGACCGTCATCACCAAGGGTGGTGGCACCGTGGAGAACCTGGACATCTGGGGGAAGCGCCGGCTGGCGTACGAGATCCGCAAGAAGTCCGAGGGGATCTACGCCGTGATCAACCTGACCGCGGAGCCGGCTGACGTCAAGGAGCTGGACCGCCAGTTCACGATCAACGAGTCGATCATGCGGACCAAGGTCATCCGCACCGACGCCCACTGAGGAGAGTTCTGCGATGGCAGGCGAAACCACCATCACCCTGGTCGGCAACCTGACCGCCGACCCGGAGCTGCGCTTCACCCCGTCCGGTGCGGCCGTGGCGAACTTCACCGTTGCCTCGACCCCGCGCACGTTCGACCGCAACACCAACGAGTGGCGCGACGGCGATGCGATGTTCCTCAACTGCGCCGTTTGGCGGCAGGCTGCCGAGAACGTGGCCGAGTCGCTCCAGAAGGGCATGCGGGTGATCGTCCAGGGCCGGCTGAAGTCGCGAAGCTACGAGACCCGCGAGGGTGAGCGACGCACGGTGTTCGAGGTCGACGTGGACGAGATCGGCCCGGCGCTGAAGTACGCCACCGCCAAGGTGACCCGCACCACCGGTGGTGGCGGCGGTCGTGGTGATCGTCCGTCCGGCGCCAGCCAGGGAGGCGGCCAGGGCGGTGGCGGCGGCTACGGCGACGACCCATGGGCCACTGGTGGCGGCGCTGGCGGCAACCGTCCGCAGCAGAGCTCGGACCCCTGGGCCACGCCCCAGAGCGACGAGCCCCCTTTCTAACCCGGGGGGCGACCCCCTTGAACCCCCGCGGCGCGCCGACAACACACGGGAGCGCGCCCACCACATCCTTCAGGAGCACTGACACACCATGGCCAGCACACCTCCGGCCAAGCGGGTCCCCAAGAAGAAGGCGAACCCGCTCCGCGCCGGCCAGATCATCGACTACAAGGACACCGCCACGCTGCGGAAGTTCATCTCCGAGCGCGGCAAGATCCGTGCCCGCCGGGTGACCGGCCTCTCCGTCCAGGAGCAGCGCAAGGTCGCCATCGCCATCAAGAACGCCCGCGAGGTGGCCCTGCTGCCGTACGCCTCGACGGCCCGCTGAGCAGGGGAGCGCGAGATATGAAGCTCATCCTCACGGCCGCCGTCGACAAGCTCGGCCTGGCCGGCGACGTGGTCGAGGTGAAGGACGGCTATGGCCGTAACTACCTGGTTCCGCGGGGGCTGGCCATGGCCTGGACCCGCGGCGCCGAGAAGCAGATCGAGGGGATCAAGCGGGCGCGCGACGCCAAGGAGATCCGTGGCGTCGACCACGCCCAGCAGGTGCGGTCCGAGCTCGAGGGCCTGACCATCGAGCTCGGCGTACGCGCAGGGGAGGCCGGTCGGCTGTTCGGCGCGATCACCCCGGCCGACGTCGTCGGTGCGATCAAGAAGGCCGGCGGGCCGGCCGTCGACAAGCGCGCGGTGCAGATCGCCAAGCCGATCAAGACCGTGGGGAGTCATATCGTCGGCGTGAAGCTGCACGACGCGGTGACCGCACACGTTCCCGTCTCGGTGGTGGCTGCTTCCTGAACGGCAGTGCGGACCGGAACGACCCCCGTCGCAACCATCCGCACCTCCGCGAGCTCCGGTGCTCCCGCCAGACCCGTCCACGCTCCGCGAGTCGTTCCGGTCCGCACTGCCGCTTCACCGACCGGGTCGCTGGGCATGGCGATGGCCCCTCGCGCAGCCTTAGGCCGACGCTCCGTGGTCCCGGCCGCGTAGGGTCGGAGCCGTGGTGTTGTTGACGGAGGAGGCCCGGCAGCGGCGTCGGCGCGGGTACCAGCGCCGGATCGCGGTCTGCGCGCTGGTCATCGTGCTGATGATCCTCAGCGTGCTGGTGCCCACCATCGGGGTGCAGGCTGCGGACGGCGTGGTCGGGCGGGGGATGTTCGGGGCCAGCAAGTTCTTCCTGTTCGCCGACGTCACCTCCGGTGGGTTCGGCACCGCCATCGACGTCCCGACGGCGGCGGCCGGGGTCAACCTGGCCTACTACGGGCTCTCGCTGCAGCACGTCGGGCTGGTCCTCGGCTTCTTCTCCGTCTGGGCGCTGGCCACGGAGTCGGTCGGGCGCTGGACACGGCGCGGGCTGCTGATCGCCGGCTGGCTGTTCGCGCTGAGCGCCCCGGTGATCATGACCGCCTACCGGCTGCTCGAGAGTGGCGGCATCCCGGCCTACCTGGGCTGGGCCTGGGCGATCAACCTGGCCACCGGGCTGATCATGATCATCGGCGCCCGAGTGGCCAAGGCCCGGCTGGACAGCACCTGGTACTGGGCCCGCCCGGAGTGGATCGGCTGACCGACGCGC
>DASQUF010000271.1:0-3257 GCA_035641435.1 Propionibacteriaceae bacterium
AACACTCCGCGACATTTACCCCGACTCCGCGCCCGTTGCTGCTGGCGCCAAGTCCCCTCAACTGCCGCGGACTGCGTCTGTGTCGGGCGGATCCGAGTACCACCCCAGCTCGGGCTCTTCATCGGCCGGCATCGACATCGGGCGGTCGACCACGTCCCGCTGTTCCAACAGCCACTGCGAGATCTCGTCGATCTCGTCCCATATCTCCCGCAGCTGCCGTTCGACCTGTATCGCCGCGGTCCCACCCCGGCCGTCCCGGCTCTCGATCGAGCCCCTTGCGGTCAGAACGGCCAGGGCGTCGGCGGTCAGCCGCGGGGAGATCTCCGCCAACTGCTCCGCGGTGAGATCGGGCAGATCGACTCCCCGCTCCTCGCAGTAGCGGACCGCCAACCCTGCGAGCTCGTGCGCCTCGGCGAACGGCACCCGCTGCCGGACCAGCCAGTCGGCCAGGTCGGTGGCCAGCGCGAACCCGCGGGGGGCCAGCGCCTCCAGCCGCTCGGGATGAAATTCGAGCGTCTCGACCAGACCGGCCACGGCCGGTAGCAGCAGCCGGAGCTGGTCCACCGAGTCGAAGACCGGCTCCTTGTCCTCCTGCAGATCCCGGTTGTACGCCAGTGGCAGGCCCTTGAGCGTGGCCAGCAGCCCGGTCAGGTTGCCGATGAGGCGCCCGGCCTTGCCCCGCGTCAGCTCGGCGACGTCCGGGTTCTTCTTCTGCGGCATGATGCTCGACCCGGTGGACCAGGCGTCGGCCAGAGTGACGAAGCCGAACTCCGGCGTGCACCAGAGGACGATCTCCTCACTGAGCCGGGAGAGATCGACCCCGATCTGGGCGAGCACGTACGCCGCCTCGGCGACGACGTCGCGAGCCGCGGTCCCGTCTATGGAGTTCGCCACGCTGCTGGCAAACCCCAACTGCTCGGCGACGAAGGTCGGGTCCAAGCCCAGTGAGGTGCCGGCCAACGCCGCCGAGCCGTACGGGCTGACCGCCAGCCGGCGGTCCAGGTCGCGGATCCGGTCGACATCGCGCACCAGCGCCCAGCCATGGGCCAACAGGTGGTGGGACAACAGCACCGGCTGCGCCGGCTGAAGGTGCGTCCGGCCTGGCATGGCCACGCCGAGGTGGGTCCGAGCCTGCTCGTACAGGGCGACGACAACCTGCTGGATGTCGGCCACGAGGTGGCGTAGTGCCTCCCGCAGGTACATCCGGATCAGCGTGGCGACCTGGTCGTTCCGTGAGCGCCCGGCCCGCAGCCGGCCGCCCAGTTCGGCGCCGACGATCTCGGTCAGCCGCCGCTCCAGCGCGCCATGCACGTCCTCGTCGGTCGGCGCCGGGATCATGGTTCCGGCGGCCACCTCTTCGGCCAGCTGGTCCAGACCCGCCACCATCCCGGCCAGCTCGTCGTCGGTGAGCAGGCCGGCCCGATGCAGCGCTTGGGCGTGGGCCTGGGAACCGTTGATGTCGTACGGCGCCAGCCGCCAGTCGAAGTGCGTCGACCGGCTGAGGGCGAACATCGCCTCGGCCGGCCCAGCCGCGAACCGACCGCCCCACAACCGTCCGGAGTGTTCGGTCGAAGGCCCTTCGACAGGCTCAGGGCGCATTCGGTTGGTCACGGCCTCACTGTCTACAGCAACCCGGCGTCGCGCCGAGCCGCCAGCGTGCTCGACATGCCGTAGATCTCGATGAAGCCCCGAGCCTGGGACTGGTCGAAGCTGTCCCCCTCGTCGTAGGTGGCCAGGTTGAAGTCGTACAGGCTGACGTCGCTCTGCCGTCCCGTTACGGTGGCCTTGCCGGCGTGCAGCACCATCCGGACGTCGCCGGAAACGGCCCGCTGGGCCTCGTCGATGAACGTGTCCAGCGCCCGCTTGAGCGGGGAGAACCACTGGCCGTCGTACACCAGCTCACCCCAGCGCTGGTCCACGCCCCGCTTGTAGCGGGCGAGCTCCCGCTCGATGGTCACGTTCTCCAGCTCCATGTGCGCAGCGATGAGCGCGATGGCCCCGGGTGCCTCGTACACCTCCCGGCTCTTGATCCCCACCAGCCGGTCCTCCACCATGTCCAGCCGGCCGACACCCTGGGCGCCGGCCCGCTCGTTGAGCAGCTGGATCGCCTGCAGCATCGACACCTTCTCGCCATCGACGGCGATCGGCACGCCGGCCTCGAAGGTGATGGTCACCTCATCCGGCGGCCGTGGCACGCTCGGGTCAGAGGTGTAGGCGTACACGTCCTCGATCGGCGCGTTCCAGATGTCCTCCAGGAAACCGGTCTCCACCGCCCGGCCCCAGACGTTCTGGTCGATGGAGTACGGCGACTTCTTGTTCGCCTCGATCGGCAGGCCGCGCTGCTCCGCGTACGCGATGGCCTTCTCCCGGGTCCATGCGTAGTCCCGGACCGGGGCGATGACCCGCAGGTGCGGGGCCAGGTTGGCGATGCCGACCTCGAACCGCACCTGGTCGTTGCCCTTGCCGGTACAGCCGTGGGACACCACGCTGGCACCGTGGGCCTTGGCCGCCGCAGCCAGGTGGCGGACGATCAGCGGCCGGGACAAGGCACTGACCAGCGGGTAGCGGTCCATGTACAAGGCGTTGGCCCGCAGCGCGGGCAGGCAGAAGTCCTCGGCGAACTCGTCCCGCGCGTCGACCACCACCGCCTCGACGGCGCCACAGTCCAGGGCGCGCCGGCGGACAACCTCGAGGTCCTCGCCGCCCTGACCGACGTCCACCGCGACGGCCACCACCTCCTGTCCGGTCTCCTCGGTCAGCCAGCCGATACACACAGAGGTGTCCAGCCCGCCGGAGTACGCCAGCACTATGCGATCGCTCACGGTTCGTCCTTACTTTCGGGGGTCGTTGGGATGTGATGTGCCGGCTCGGAGGGCTCGCCCCCGGCACGATGACCGCCGGTTCGGCTCATCGCCAGCAGGCGCTCGGCCGTCGCAAGCCCACCGTCGGGATCCCGGGTGATCACCAGCACGGTGTCGTCACCGGCGATGGTGCCGAGGATGTCGGGTGGGTTGGCATGGTCAACCGCCGAAGCCAGGTACTGTGCCGCGCCCGGCGGGGTGCGCAGCACCACCAGGTTGGCCGAGGGCTCGGCCGAGACCAGCACCTCATGGCAGAGCCGGGCCAGCCGGGCGGCGAAGTTGACCTGCTCCCCCGCCTGGGGGCTTCGATCGCCCCCTTCGCCCGGCACGGCGTAGACGAGCTGTCCCCGCGATCCGCGCACCCGGACCGCGCCGACCTCGACCAGGTCGCGGGAC
>DASQUF010000272.1:0-4346 GCA_035641435.1 Propionibacteriaceae bacterium
CTGTGGGGTGACGACCCGCCGGCGAACCCAACGAACGCTCTGCAGGGCCGGATCTCGCGGCTCCGGCATGCGTTGGAAGGCATCGGTGTGCCCGGCACGCTGGTGGCCGCCCGAGGGCCGGGTTATCTGGCGGCGGTCGATCGGGACCAGGTCGATGCGCACCGGTTCGCCGGACTGGTCCAGCAGGCCCGTACATCTACTGGCAGTCCCAAGGCGGCGTTCCGGCTCTATACCGAGGCGCTGGATCTGTGGCGGGGGCCGGCGCTGGCCGACTTCCCGACCGAGCCCTGGGCGGTCGGTGAGGCGGCACGGTTGGAGGAGCTGCGACTGGCCGCCGTCGAGGAACGCATCGACCTTGCCCTGAACAGTGGCCGGCACGGCGACCTGGTCGACGAGCTGGAGATCCTGGCCACGGCGAACCCGCTGCGGGAGCGGCTGCACGCTCAGCTCATGCTCGCCTTGTATAGATCCGGTCGTCAGGCCGATGCGCTCGCCATCTTCCGCCGCTTGCAGCGCACCTTGGATGACGAGCTCGGCTTGGATCCGTCGGAGGAGCTGCGTGACCTGGAGCAGGGCATCCTGCGGCAGGACCCGCGGTTGCGGGCCCCAGCCCGGGAGCTGCCTACGACGTTGACGAACCTGCCGGTGCGGGTGACCTCGTTCGTGGGCCGGGAAGGGGACAGGGCGCAGCTCGCGGCGCTGCTCGGTGAGCATCGGCTGGTCAGCCTCACCGGACCAGGAGGCGCCGGCAAGACCAGCCTCGCCGTCCAGGTGGCCACCGATACCGCCGAGCGGTTCCCCGACGGAGTGTGGTTGGTTCGGTTGGCCGGTGTGGAGGACCCGGCAACCGTGACGGACGTGGTCGCTGAGTCGGTCGGTGCGCAACGGCCCGCCGGTGCGGTACTCGAGAGCCTGGTCGGCTACCTACGGGACCGGTCCGCCCTGGTGGTGCTGGACAACTGCGAGCACCTGGTTCAGGCGTGCGCCGAGCTGGCCGAACGGCTGATCACCTCCGGTCCTCACCTTCGATTGCTGGTGACCAGCCGCGAGCCGCTGCGGGTGCCGGGCGAGGTCCAGGTTGCGGTGCCGCCGCTGGCCGTGCCGCCACCCGACGTCGACCTCGACTCGGTCCGCGACTACAGCGCGGTCCGGCTGTTCCTGGACCGCGCCACCGCGGTCAACCCGGTTCTGCGGCTAGACCCGGACGCCGCCGAGAAGATAGGGCGGATCTGCCGGCAGCTGGACGGGCTGCCGCTGGCCCTGGAGCTGGCGGCGGCCCGTGCCGCCACGCTGCCCCTCGCCGAGCTGGCGGCCCGGCTCGACGACCGGTTCCGGCTGTTGACGGGCGGGGCCCGCACGGCCGAGGCCCGGCAGAAGACGCTGCGCGCCACGGTGGACTGGAGCCATCAGCTGCTCACCGACCCGGAGAAGGTCCTGTTCCGGCGGCTCTCCGTGTTCCGCGGCGGCTGGACTCTTCAGGCGGCGGAAGCGGTCACCGCCGACGAGGCGCTGCCGGCGGACGACATCCTGGATCTGCTCGGGGAGCTGGTGAACCGTTCGCTGGTGTACGCCGACACCGGCGAGGTGACCGGCAGGTTCCGGATGCTGGAGACCCTGCGGGAGTACGCCGCCGAACGCGCAGACGACGCCGCAGAGAGTGACTGGTTGGCCGCCAACCACGCTCGTTACTACACAGCGTTCGCCGAGATCGGCCAGCGCGGGCTGCGGGGAGCCGGCCAGACCCGATGGCTGCAGGCCCTGCGGCGGGAACGAAGCAACATCGACGCCGCTCTGCTGTGGTGCCACCGGCACGTCGACACCGACCCCGACCTCGGGCTGCGGCTGGTCGCGGCGATGGGCTGGTTCTGGTACTTCACCAGCAACCAGCATGCTCTCGCCCACATCGACTCACAGCTTGCCGCCAGTCCGCGCGCTTCCGCCGAGGCCCGTGCTCGAGCGGTGCAGGCCAGGTCGGTCGTGGCCAGACCCGGTTCGTGCATCGTCCATCCCAGTCCGCTCTGCGCCGAGGCCGCCGCGCACAGCCTGGAGGAACTGGACGGCCTGGGTGCCCAGCACGCCGCCGCCTACTCGCGTGCCTTGTTGGCCGTCGAAGGGATCGCTGGGCGAACCAACCCCGATCCCGCCCAGCTGCTGGCCGCCGCTCGGGAGGCGTTCGGCGAGGCCGCCGACCGGTGGGGGCATGCCCTCACCCTGTTCGTGGAGATGGAGCTGCACTTCACCGCGGGAAGGCTGGAGGAGGGTAGGGCTGCGTTCGCTGAGGCGCTGGAACTGTTCCGGCAGCTCGATGATCATTGGGGGATCTCCGCGGTGCAGTACCACTACGGCATGGCCCTGCACCGGGCCGGGCTGCTTCACGAGGCGCTCGAGGTGTACCGGTCCGCGCTGTCGGAAGGCCGCATCGGACTGACCAACACCGTGCAGTACGCACTGGCCAACCTGGGCAACATCAGCCTGCTGATCGGGGACCTGGACGGCGCAGACTCCTACTTCACCAGTGCGCATGCCGTGGCCCGAGAGCTCGGCGCCGACGCCAGCACCCTGGCCCTGCTCGGTCAAGGCGACCTGGCCAGACTCCGCGGTGACTCCGACCAGGCCCGTGACCGCTACACCGCCGCGCTCGCCCGGATATCCGAGACCGAGACACCGGACTGGGCCGCGGCCGCGCTGAACGGTCTCGGCCGCCTCGACCTCGAGCATGGCGACGTTGACACCGCCCACAGTCGGCACACCCGGGCCTGGCGACTGGTCTCCACCGGTGCAGAGCCGACCCATCGCGCGGGGGCCGCTGCCCTTGAGGGTCTCGCCGCCGTCGCCGCCGCCCGGGGACAGCAACATGCCGCAGGAGAGCTGCTCGCCACCGCAGCGGCCTGGCGGCAGGAACGCAGCTGGTCCGCCTCACCGCTGGAGCTTCGCGACCTCGAAGCAGCCACCGCACCCCGGCGCAACGAGCGTGACGCAGCCCCAGCGCGTTGAAAGCCCCCCGAACGCCTTGGACGGTCGGGGGGCTCGATTGGCCCGCTCCACAGGAGCTACCCTTCGGAGCCGCCCTGCGGGCTGGTGTGCCACGCGACCTGGATGCGAACCAGCTGAGCGGTGACCTTGGCCGGAGCGAGCGGGCCGTCGACGGTCAGCTGCAGGTCGTACGGCGTAATCGTCCAGCGTTCGTAGCCGCCCCGTACGCGGTCGGTGAACCGCACCGGATCCCCGGCCGCAATCGTGGCCGTCGCCGGCATGTGGCCGAGGGGGCCGCCGCTCTTGTCGGACAGCTCGAACGTGCCCTCCCAGGTTCGCTTGCTGAGATCGACCACGCCGTCGGCGTCGTACGGGTTGTCGACGTACTCGAAGAAGAGCAGGGTCTCCCTCAAGCTGCTGTGTTCGTTGTCGGTATGGAAGTCGATGACGTTGTCACCGCTCCAGTTGGTGATCACGACCTGCTCCCCGGACCCGACGTAGGTCGCCGGGTTGGAGACGAACAGGTAACCGGTCATGTGCCAGCCCTCGATCCCGACGACCGGCCACGCCTGCCCGTCGAACGAGACCGTTACGTCCGAGACCGACACGGGGGTCCAGGTGTTGTCGATTACCACGTGGACGTTGCCGTCGTTGTACTTCTCTTCCTGCCGCTGCGGGGGACCGGTAATCGCGTAGGTTCCGGCCACGCTCACCGTGCCCACTGGTCGCACCGCCTCGTCGAACAGTTCGACCTCGGCGCGGAACGACGTGTCGGTCCATTCGGTGTTGCCCGGAGCGCCGCGGCCCAGTACATCGCCGGCCGGTCCGCCGTACAGGTCCGCGGACGCGTATGCCCCGGCGCGTTCGGACCGTTGCACGCTTACCTCGACCCTGCGGTCGCCGTTGACCGCCGCGACCTGCACGGACGTGCTTGTGTCCTGCACCCGCGTTGGTTCCGCAGCGGCAGCGGGTCTGGCCAGCGTCACCGTGCTGGCCACGGTCGCCGCGGCGACGAACAGACCGATACTGCGACGAATGCTTCTCATGATGAAACTCCGTCCTCTCTCGTGGTGGTGTGGATTGGGTGAGGTGCTTTGCCCTGTCGCACGGCTCTGGCCGTCCGGCTGCTTGAGTTTTGGCGGCGGTGGGCCAGCGCGACCTTGCTGACGACTCCGGAAAGGAGGGCCAACAGCGCCGGTTGATGGCTGGGGGCCGGCGTCGTTGCCGCGTCGAATTCGGGAGACCACTCCGAGGTACGGGTCATCCGCCGCGGAGGTGGTCATGATCAGGCTCCTCTCGATGAGTGGCTGATCTGTTCAAGGGTCGGCTCGGCGGCGGTCGAACCTCGCGCCGTTCGGGACAAGAGCACGGCC
>DASQUF010000273.1:0-2936 GCA_035641435.1 Propionibacteriaceae bacterium
AGACCGCGCTCGAGGAGGAGATGTCGGAGCATCTGGGCTATGACAAGCACGACCCGGCCGGCCGGAACTCCGGCAACTCCCGCAACGGGGTGCGGGCCAAGACGGTGTTGACCGAGATTGGGCCGGTCGAGATCGAGGTGCCCCGCGACACCGACGCCTCCTTTGAGCCGCAGATTGTGAAGAAGCGGCAACGGCGGCTGAGCGGGGTTGATGAGATCGTGCTGTCGCTGACCGCGCGGGGGCTGACCACCGGAGAGATCTCGGCGCACTTCGCCGAGGTGTACGGCGCCTCGGTGAGCAAGGAGACGGTCTCCAAGATCACCGACAAGGTGGCCGAGGAGATGACCGCCTGGATGAATCGTCCGCTGGATCCGGTGTATCCGGTGATCTTCATCGACGCGATCGTGGTGAAGGTCCGCGACGGGCAGGTCCGCAACAAACCGATCTACGTCGTCATCGGGTTCACCGTGACCGGGGAACGCGACATCCTCGGTCTGTGGGCCGGCGATGGCGGTGAGGGCGCCAAGTTCTGGTTGCAGGTCTTGACCGAGCTGAAGAACCGCGGCGTGCACGATGTGTGCATCGCGGTCTGCGACGGTCTGAAAGGCCTGCCTGACGCGATCACCACGGTGTGGGACCTGACGACAGTCCAGCAGTGCATCATCCACCTGCTCCGCAACACGTTCCGGTTCGCGTCGCGGAAGTACTGGGACCAGATCGCCCATGACCTGCGGCCGGTCTATACCGCCGCCTCCGAGGCCGAGGCGTTGGCCCGGTTTGAGGAGTTTGAGGAGAAGTGGGGCAAGCCGTATCCGGCGATCAGCCGGCTGTGGCGCAACGCCTGGTCGGAGTTCGTGCCGTTCCTGGACTACGACGTCGAGATCCGCAAGATCATCTGCTCGACCAACGCGATCGAGAGCCTGAACGCCCGCTACCGCCGCGCCGTCCGCGCCCGGGGCCACTTCCCCAACGACCAGGCCGCCCTGAAGTGCCTTTACCTGGTCACCCGATCGCTGGACCCCGCCGGCAAAGGCAAGGCACGATGGGCGGTGAGGTGGAAGCCCGCCCTGAACGCGTTCGCCATCACCTTCGAGGGCCGGATCAACCCGGCCGGAAACTGATCATGAGACCAGATCAGATCCACCGTTTATCTGATACTCCCTGCTCGGAGGAACGGGGGTCAAGGGTGAGCGCAGCGAATCGCGCAGCGACGCCGACAGGCGCCCTAATGAGGGTGGCTGAGACTGGTGGGAGGTCCCCGGCGGCTTTCGGTGCGGGGTTGTTCTTCGGCTGGTCGGTGCGCGCGTACACCAACTCGGCCAGCGCCGTGCGCAGGGCTCGGCGGGCCTGAGGCCCCGTGTCGCCGTAGCGCGAGACCCGACGCCGGAGAAATCGCGGAAGTAGGCCTCACCTTGTACCGCACGACCCCGTCCCGGTTCGCCGTAGTACGCCACGGCGGTGCCGCCGGTCCGTCTCAAGCCGGAAGTCCGTGGCCGTGACCGTGACCGATCACAGGGCTCGCATAGCGGATCACGCCGCTGGATAGCCGGCGCGATCGGCGTGGTCACGCGCTGGGGTGCGGTCCACGGCGATCGGGCTCGGCGTGCGGCGCTGGTGATGACGCCGGTGGGATCGTGGGCCGTCCTGAATGGCCGGCCCAGGACACCGTGATCAAGGCTGGGCACGCGGTGACGAACCCGGCCTCAGCGGGCAGGCGCGCTGCTCGCCGGGCTGCAGGCGGCGCTGCGGTCGGGGGGCGACGAGGCGTTCACCGCACTGCAGCAGGTGCTCGACGAGTGGCTCCGGCTGGGCAGCGCCGCCGCCGTCGAAGTCTGCGGACTTGCACTGATCGGTGTGAGCGTGGCGGCACTGATCCAGCAAGCCGTCCGACCGTGACGCCCCGCGACCGCTACCGGCACTCGAAGACGGACGAGAACTCCATGCCCCCGGGATCCCGGCGAGCCGTCCCGGTAGCGGTGATGACCGTCGCACTGCTCGGAGCCGCCGCCATCATGATCAGCCCCATCACGTTCTGGACGATGGCCCTGGCCATCTTCGGAATCGCGCTGCTCCTGCCCTCCGCGGCCATTCTTGTCCGGTGGTTGCTCCGGACCTGGTGATGGCCGCCCTCGGGGCGCACCGCGGTGCGACGTGCCGGGCCACGCCGGGGCGGTCGGCGACAGGGTCCGGAATGTGATGCCGTCGTGATGGGGTGGTAACACGTCCTGCTCGGGCGACGCTGTCGGACCGACGGTCGGACGGCGTGGCCCCAACGCCCGGCCGCACTTGACCTCGCTCGGGAGGGCAGTTGCGTGGTGCGTCGGTGCAGACCGTGGCGATATCGGGGCCACGGACTTCGGTGGAGGAGGAGGAGGGGGGACGCCCTGCCTGGATCATGACCGGCGACCTGACCGCCGACCTGACCGCCGACCTGACCGCCGCGCTGGGCGCGGCTCAGCGCGGCGTCGAAGCGGGCTTCGTGGCGCTCTACCGCGATGTGCAGCCCCGCCTGCTGCGCTACGCGACGGTCCTGGTCGGCCGGGAAAGCGCGGAGGACGTGACCGCGGAGGCATGGCTGCAGATCAGCCGTGACCTCCACCCATTCTCCGGCGACATCGACCGGTTCCGGGGTTGGGCCGCGACGATCGTGCACCACCGCGCGATGGACGCCTGCCGGGCCAACGCGCGCCGCCCGCCCCCCGCGCCCGCACCGGACGAGCGGGATCAGCCCGCCGGAATCTCTGACCCGGCGGCGTCGGCGCTCGACGCGCTGTCCACCGACCTGGCCGGGCGGCCATCCCGGCAAGGCCGCCGAGAGCTCCGCCTTCGCCGCCGGCGTCGCGCGGACCGCGCCCCGACACCGTCGGCCGCCCGGAGGACGGCACCGACACCGCAAACAAGCCGGAGAAGGCCGTAGATCTCGACGACGCGGCTGG
>DASQUF010000274.1:0-5405 GCA_035641435.1 Propionibacteriaceae bacterium
CGGGAGTCCGTGGACGGCACCTGCTCGCGGTAGAAGTCCGAGACCCATCTGCGGCCGTTCCGCCAGCGCGGCCCCTCGAAGAAGGAGCCGCCTTCGAGCAGCGTGGCGACCTCGCTCACATCTGGCAGTCTCTCCGCATCCAGGTCGGCGGTACCTACACTCGCGGGCGTGGAGATGTCCCGAAAGCCGCCGTTTCCGTCGAGCCCCGAGCTGCTCGTGCTTCACGCCGTACGCCTCCTCGGCATGGGCGACGACGACGAGGTCGCGGGACGCTTCGACCTGGACCGGGGCGTCGTAAGCGAGCTGCTGCTCGACTTCGAGGCCATGGGTTGGGTTACGCGGGTCGAGTTCGCGGGAACGGGGGGCTGGACGCTGACCAGCGCGGGGCGAACGGAGGGCGAGCGCCGGTTGGCTGAGGAGCTCGCTGCGACCGACTCGCGTCCGGTCGTCGAGGCCGGCTACCGGGCCTTCCTGCCCAGGAACGAGCAGCTGCTGCGGGCCGCCACCGACTGGCAGCTCCGTCCGAGCCGGACCGACCCGCTGGCCGCCAACGATCACACGGATGGGGTCTGGGACCAGCGCGTGCTCGACGGGCTGACGGGGCTGAGCGAGGACCTCCGCGGGATCTGCCGCACGCTCACTGCTCGGCTTGGTCGGTTCCAGGGCTACGACCAACGCTTCTCTGCGGCCCTGGACCGGGTGCACCGCGGCGACCTGGGCTGGGTCAACCGACCCAAGGTTGACTCGTGCCACACCGTCTGGATGCAGCTGCACGAGGACCTGCTGGCCACCCTCGCGCTGGAGCGCTGAAGGCCGGCTCCGGGGCGTGGTGCGGTGTCACCAGCTCCGGTCGTCCGCCACCCAGGCGGCCAGCCGGACCAGGGCCATCTGGGTGCCGACCTCGTTGAGGGCGGGATCGACCGCGTCAGGGACACCCTCGTGGACCATGACCACCTCGCAACCGCCGTCGGCCTCGAGCAGCTCCGTCGTCATCGCCATGACGCCGGCGAACGCGGGGTCCGGCGACTCGAACTCGAAGGACTCCACCACCAGCCGATCGGGTAGCAGGCGCACGAAGTGGCCTTGATAGGTGTCGAAGCCCATTGACGTCTTTCCGGTCTCTCGGGCTCGACATAGTGCAGGGATATCCGGAAGTGGCCGCCTTCACGAGCATCGAACTCATGAATCGTCGATGTCATGCCGTTCGGAACGCGCCAGATGACCACCGCGTATGGGTCCACCGGCGGTACACCCCAGCGGGCGATGCGCGGATCCATCGCGTCACCCGAGTGCTGTACACATCGCCACGCTAGCGGGGACGACGCACACCCAGACATCCGGTCCAGGAGATACGGTCGACCCGACCCAGACCCGAGGAGGCGACGATGAGCGGTTCCGGCCCGATGACGGAGCCGGTCTGCGAGGTGGTGGTCACTGCCGATGACGAGGGCTGGCTGCTGGACCTCACCCGTGCGCTGGTTCGAGACCGGTTGGCGGCGTGCGGGCAGCACATCACGCCCGTTCGGTCGATCTACCTCTGGCAGGGCGTGATCGAGGAAAGCGTCGAGACCCGCGTCGCGCTGCACACCCGGGCCAGCCTGGTCCCGGCCGTTCTCGCGCGCGTTCGGGACGAGCACCCGTACGAGGTGCCGTGCGTGCTCGCCGTGCCGGTCGAGCAGGGTAACCCGGACTACCTTGCCTGGGTGCTCAGCTCAACCCGGGCACCGGACTAAGGGCGTCGAGTCGCCAACGGACGGGAATAATCACGATACGATAACGCCGACCCGGGGGGCGTTCGGTTCCGTTCCGACCACAAGCAGATCCGATGCCACGCATGAACCGAGTCCGCGCTGTTGCTGCGGGCCTGCTCGGGGCCACGCACTCGTCGCCATCCCGCTCACCCAGGTCGCGCAGGCCTCGCCGAACCAGACTTACGAGACCTCGGTGTTCGACAACGCCAACGCTCAGCGCAAGAAGTACGACCGGGTCAGCCTCAAGGGCTCCAAGTGCCTGGACCGGTTCGCCGAGCGTCAGGCCAAGCGGATGGCCGACCAGCAGCGGATGTACCACCAACACCTCGGCCCGATCCTGGAGGGGTGCAACCTCAGCATGGTCGGCGAGAACGTCGCCTATGGCTACTCGAACGGCAGGGCGGCCGTCACCGCCTGGATGAAGTCGCCCGGGCACAAGGCCGACATCCTCAACCCCAAGTACCGGCTGACCGCGGTCGGGGCGTACCAGGACGAAGACGGCCGCTGGTACGTCGCGCATGTCTTCGGCCGCGCGGCCTGAGCCTCCCTGTTCGTCGCTCGCGCCCCGGCGCCTTGATCCGACGACGTCGTCGCTCGTCGCCCCCTTGCTTAGGGACACGCCCTCCGCTCCGCGTTCCTCCGTTCGTCGGCGCGCCCACCCGCCGCTCGCGACTAGATCCAGCTCCGGAACCACATCCGGGACAGCCAGCTGCGGTAGGGCAGCAGCTCGTCGGTGAGCACCGGGTAAATGTAGGCGAAGTTCGCCGCCACCAGCGCGACGAACGCCCCACTGACGATGGCTGCGACCATGCGGCGGTCGCCGGCGCGGCTCGCCCCCAGCAGCCGACCGATGCCCAGCGCCACGGCCATCACCGAGAACGGGATGATCGTGACCGCGTAGAAGAAGAACAGCGGCCGATCGTCGTAGGAGAACCAGGGCAGCCAGCCGGCCAGGACCCCGACTACCGGGATGCCGAACCGCCAGTCGCGTCCGCCGACCCAGAGGATCGCCGCCGCGATCAGGGCGAACACGGCGACCCACCACAGGGCCGGGGTGCCAATCCCGCTGATCACCCGGATGCAGTTGTCCGGGCCGACGCAGCCGTCCGTGCCGGGCTTGATGTCGTTGACCGCATCGATCCCGATTGGCCGGGCGACCACCAGCCAGCCGGCAGGGTCGGCCCGGTAGGAGTGCTCGGCAGTGTTGATGAAGTCGCCGGTGTGGAAGTCCCAGATGGCCTTCTGGTAGTGGATCCACGACGCGAGCGGCGCGCCGAGCAGCTGGGTCGTCCGGGCGTCTTGATTAGCGGCTGCCCAGTCGCGGTCGTAGCCCCCGGAGGTCGACAGCCAGCCGGCCCAGGTCCCGAGGTACACCACGCCGGCCAGCACGACCAGCGAGACGAAGGCGGGTACGCCGTCGCGCAGCACCGCGACGGGGGCATGGCGCCCGGCCCCGGCCAGTCGGCGCGCGCCCACGTCCCACGCCAGGGACAGCAGGGCGAACGCGGCGAGCAGGTACAGGGCATTCCACTTGCTGCCGATGGCCAACCCGAAGCACACTCCGGCGGCCAGGCGCCACGGTCGGAGCACGCACGCGGGCCCGAAGAGGCCGCGGAGGTCGGGCAGCTCGTGCCGCTCCAGGTAGTCGGCCAGCCGGTTCCGGAACCAGTCTCGGTCCGCGGCCAGGCAGCTCACCCCGGCCACCACGAAGAAGGCCACGAAGATGTCGAGCAGAGCGGTCCGCGACATCACGAACGCCAGCCCGTCGAGGGTGAGCAGCAGTCCGGCCAGCCCGCCGACCAGCGTCGACTTGGAGACCCGGCGGACCAGCCGGATGGTCACCAGGACCAGCAGCGTGCCGACGACCAGCGGGGCGACCCGCCAGCCGAAGGAGTTCATCCCGAACACCGCCTCGCCCACGGCGATCAGCCACTTGCCGACCGGCGGGTGCACGACGAACGAGGCGGTCGTCTGCATCACGTCGGGCGTGCCCGCGACCACCTGCGCGTTCGCGTCCGACGGCCAGTTGCGCTCGTAGCCGAACTTCAGCAGCGAGTAGGCGTCCTTGGCGTAGTAGGTCTCGTCGAAGACCAGCTTGTTGGGGTAACCGAGGTTCACCACGCGCAGGACGAAGGCGGCGGCGGTGATCAACAGTGTGACCACCCAGCCGGTGAGCCGGTCGGTGGGCATGGCCACCCGGAGCCGATCAACCGTGGTCGGTGGACGGGGGGCCGGCGGGGGCGGCATGGCGGTCTGCAGAGGCCTGACCGGCTCGGCGAACGCAGGGTCCACTTCGAGAACCGGGCGAGTCACGCAGGCCATAGTAGGTGCGGTGAGGCTCCGTTCTGTCAGGCTGGCGGGATGAGAGACGAGGCCGTTCGGGGGGTGGTGGTACTGGCCGCGACCCCGATCGGGGACGCAGCCGACGCCTCGCCGCGGCTGCGGGCCGAGCTGGCCGAGGCAGACGTCATCGCGGCCGAGGACACTCGGCGGCTGCGCCGGCTGCTGGCCCGGCTGGAGGTGATCACGGCTGCCCGGGTGGTCTCCTACTTCGACGGCAACGAGGCCGCCCGGACCACGGAGCTGTTGGGCGATCTGGCGGCCGGCGCTCGGGTGGTGGTGGTGACCGACGCGGGGATGCCGTCGGTGTCCGACCCGGGCTACCGGCTGGTGGCCGCGGCGGTCGAGCAGGGCATTCCGGTCACCGCGGTGCCCGGTCCGTCCGCGGTGCTGACCGCGCTGGCGGTCTCCGGACTGCCGGTGGACCGGTTCTGCTTCGAGGGGTTTCTGCCGCGGCGGTCGGGGGAGCGCGGACGCCGGCTGGATGACCTGGCCGCTGAACCGCGCACGCTGGTCTTCTTCGAGGCGCCGCACCGGACCCTGGAGACCCTGACCGCGATGGCGGCCGCCTTCGGGGCCGAGCGCCGGGCGGCGGTCTGCCGAGAGCTGACCAAGACCCACGAGGAGGTACGCCGCGGCGCACTGGCCGAGCTCGTCGCCTGGGCCGAAGCCGGTGTCCGCGGGGAGGTGACCCTGGTGGTGGCCGGCGCGCCGCCGGTGGCGACCGATCTGGCCGAGGCCGTACGTGCGGTGCGGGCGCTGACCGAGACCGGGACCCGACTGCGGCCGGCGGTGGCCGAGGTGGCGCTCCGGATGGGCGTGGCCAAGAACCGGCTGTACGAACTGGTGCTTCGAGACCAAGGCGAATGAGCAAGGGGTACAACCCCCTTGAACCCCTCCGCCGGACGCGCAATGACACCCGGGAGCGCCCGAATCGGGCGCGCCCGAACCGGCGAGTGAAAGAGTGACCGGGTGGACCTGCCCGAGCGCCCCGCGCCGCTGCCGGCGCCGGTGGTCGACACTCACTGCCATCTGGATGTGACGGAGCGGCATTCCGGGCTGGACGCCGGCACGGCACTGGCCTGGGCGGCCGAGGTCGGAGTGACCCGGGTCGTGCAGGTCGGCTGCGACGTCGAGGGCTCCCGCTGGGCGGTCGCCGCGGCCGAGCGCTGGCCGAACGTGGTGGCCGGGGTGGCCATCCATCCCAACGACGCCGCTCGGCTGGGCGCCGGGCTGCCGGCGGCGCTCGGGGTCGTCGAGGGGCTGGCCGGGCACCCGCGGGTGCGCGCGGTGGGGGAGACGGGGCTGGACTAC
>DASQUF010000275.1:0-2349 GCA_035641435.1 Propionibacteriaceae bacterium
GTCCGCCCGCTGCTGGGCGAGCCGCTGGGCCTCCTCCAGCTCGAGCTGACGCCGTGCGCGGAGCGAGCGCAGATGCTCCCCGGCCAGCCAGGCCACCGTGACGGTGAGTATGGTGCTGATCCACGAGGAGGCGGTGGCCACGCCCGCCGGCTGCAGCGCGAGGGCGACGATCAACCCGACCACCCCCGCCAGATAGACCACAACGGCCCGGACGTGACCCACATGCAGGCCGACCCCGAACACCAGAGCGAAGGTGGCGTACCCAGGGAACGCGCTGAACCGCTCGATCGCATAGGCGGCCAGCGCCAGGTCCGAGACGACGATCGCGGCCACCGGGAACTGTCGGTGGACCGCGAATGGGGCGCAGATCGCGCCGGCCAGCAGGTAGGCGACGACCGTGGAGGCGGACTGGCCCGGTGCCAGGGGCCGCTCCGCTAGCTCAACGGCCATGATGCTCCACAGCAGGGCCGCCCCCACAGCGTCGAGAACCGGTCCGCGGAAACGGGCTGGCCTAGGTCGCGCGGGCCGCTCACTGAGGGTCAGCCGCGGGCTACGCATGGGGGAACGTTTTCATACCTGACCTGCTTGCGCATCCGCCCGAAGGCCTACGCCGCACGGCGCAGTCTGCGTTCGCCGATTCGCCTGCACGGCCGATGACGAAGACACCCGACCGCGGCCAAGTTAGAGCCCATGAGCACTCCACCTCTGACACCCACGACAGCCGACCCGTCCACCGATCCGATCCCTCGCGGCTGGTTCCGGCGAACCGCCGTCGCCCATCCGATCATCCTGCTGCTCGGCGTCGCGATCCCCTTCGTGTGGATCACCCAGATGGCCTCGGCGCTGGCCGGGGTCGATCTGATGCCCGCGAAGCTCGCCGAGCTTCTCCTTCTGGTTGGGCTCGTGATCGCCATCACCCGGGCCACCGACGGACGCCGGGGCGTCCGGCAGCTGTTCGCCGGTCTGCTGCGCTGGCGACTGGGCTGGCGCTACCTGGTCCTGGTCGTCCCCATGCCGCTCCTCACGCTCGGCGTGGCCGCCGCGACCGGGACTCTGCACCAGCCTCCCGGGGGATGGGCCCTCCTGGGGTTGACGTACCTGTTCTTCCTGGCCGCCGGTGCGGTCAGCGCCAACATCTGGGAGGAGACCGTGTGGGGCGCTTTCGTTCAGGGACGTCTGATGACGCGGCACGGACTGCTCGTCGGATCCCTGCTCACCGCCGTGCCGGTCTACCTGATCCACCTACCGCTCGCGTTCGAGATGGACGGCTGGCACGGCACCACCTGGCGGGACGCCTTCATCACCTGGGGCGTGCTGCTCCTCGCGGCACCCTTCCAGCGGTACCTGATCGGCACCCTGTTGATCGACACCCGCGGGAGCACCCTCGCCGCCGGCCTGATGCACGCCTCGATCAACGCCGCCGGCGCCATGGCGATCATCCCGGGCGGATGGCAAAACGTCCCCGCCCTGATAATCCTCACCCTCGCCGTCGTGGCCTTCCGGAGCTGGCGCGGACTGTCGCCGACCGACGGATACGCGCCGGCCATCACCCCAGCATCGGAGGCCGCTGAGCGCACCGTTCTCGGAGCCACGCCATGACCGCGACCACCGTGACCCCGACGCGGCGGGTCTCCCCGGCACATACCCCCGCCCAGACGGTCCTTCTCCACCTCCTCCCGGGTGCCGCCGCATTCGCCGCGTACGTCGGGCTGTTACCGCTCGCCCACCAGCTCGGGCTCCCCTCGGTTGCCGTCCTGGCGACCGTCGGGCTGCTCGTCATCGCACCGGTCCAGCTCGGCCTCCTTCGGGCACACCGCCGCCGACGGCCGGACGAACCAGCCGTCATGCTCCGCGCCCGGTTGCCGCTGCCCCGCCTGCTCGGATGGGCGGGGTTGGAGGTGGCGCTCGCCGGCATCGCGTTCCTCGCGACGGCGCCGCTGAAACGACTGCTCCAAGCATCGGTCTTCGCCTGGTGGCCGGACGCCTGGGCCGTCCGGGACGGAACCGAGACCGGCTACTCCGACACTGCCCTCATCGTCACCGCGGCCCTGCTCCTGGCCGGGACCGTCCTCGTGGCGCCGGTGGTCGAAGAGCTCTACTTCCGCGGGTACCTGCTGCCGCGGATGCCTCGCCAGCTCGGCCGATGGACGCCGCCGGCCCATGTCGCCCTGTTCGCTGCCTACCACCTGTCGACGCCGTGGCTGATCCCGACCCGCATCCTCGCGGTCCTGCCGCTGGCCTACATCGCGCTCCGGACCCGCGACGTACGGGTCGGCATCGTGGCCCATGTGCTGCTCAACACCACCGACCTGATCCTGCTTCTCGTCTACCTCCACACCCGCTAACAGG
>DASQUF010000276.1:0-4865 GCA_035641435.1 Propionibacteriaceae bacterium
AGATCCTGGTGCACGGTCCGCCGCGCCAGTTCCCATGTCTTGTCCTACGGACGGCCACCTTAGCTCCGGTGATTATACCCCCAGGGGGTTACCTTGGTCCTATGGAGAGTACACCCCCCGGGGGTATATCCTCCCGACAGATGGGGCTCTACAAGCAGCTTGGACGTTCAGACTGCACCGAATTGAAGGAGTGTCATGGCTGCTGTTAGCAGGACCGCGGTACTTGAGGTTGCGGGCGTGCAGTGGGCGACATCGAAGAACCGGGCCGAGGCGGTGCTCTCCCGGCGTCCGGGCGTTGTCGCGGTGGATGCGAATCCAGTGGCCCAGACGGCAACTGTCAGCTACGACCCGGGGAAGACCTCGATTCGCGAGTTGGCGGCGTGGGTGCGCGACTGCGGTTACCACTGCGCCGGGCAGTCTGTGCCACGGCACGTCTGCGATCCACTCGCCGAGCCGTCAGCCGATGACCATGCGCCGGGTCAGGCTGATCATGGACATGATCAGCCTGACCCGGCGGCCGTCGAGGTTGTGCCGGAAATCCGGGGGCACCACCGGTCGCCTTCGGTCGAACCGCCGGCGGCCGCGGGGCATGCCGACCATGCCGGGCATGCCGACCGTGCCGGGCATCCTTCTCTGACGCCTCAGGATGCGATGGGGCATGGCGGACATCACGCTGGCATGTCGATGGCCGCCATGGTGCGAGACATGCGGAACCGGTTTCTTGTGGCGGCCGTGCTGTCTATCCCGATTCTGCTGTGGTCGCCGATCGGCCGGGAGGTGCTCGGCTTCCGGGTACCGGCGCCGTTCGGGCTACGTGACGACGTCTTCTCGCTGATCCTCAGTCTGCCGGTGATTTTCTACTCGGCCTGGATCTTCTTCGACGGTGCTTGGCGGGCGCTGCGGGCGCGGACCCTCGACATGATGGTGCTGGTGGCGGTGGCCATCGCCGCCGGTTGGCTGTACAGCCTGGCGGTGACGCTGACGGGCGGCGGTGAGGTCTTCTACGAGGCGGCCACCGTGCTGGCCGCTTTCGTACTGCTCGGGCACTGGTTCGAGATGCGGGCCCGTGGAGGGGCCAACGATGCCATCCGAACCCTGCTGGAGCTCGCACCGCCGATGGCGGTGGTGCTGCGCGATGGCGATCCGGTCGAAGTACCGACCGCCGAGGTTGCCGTCGGCGATCTGTTGCTCATCCGGCCCGGTGCGAAGATCCCGGTGGACGGCCGGGTTGACCAGGGCGAGTCCGAGGTCGATGAATCCATGGTCACCGGGGAGAGCCTGCCCGTTGCCAAGGCAGCTGGCGCCGAGGTGATCGGCGCCTCGGTCAACACCACCGGCACACTGAGAGTCCGCGCCACCAAGGTGGGGTCGGACACGGCGTTGGCCCAGATCGTGGCGCTTGTGCAGCAGGCGCAGAACTCCAAGGCGCCCGGACAGCGGCTAGCGGACAGGGCGGCCTTCTGGCTGGTCCTGGTCGCGCTGGTCGGCGGAACGGCCACACTGCTCATCTGGCTGGCCGCTGGGCGGCCGTTCACGGAGGCCCTGCTCTTCGCGATCACGGTGGTGGTGATCACCTGCCCGGACGCTCTCGGTCTGGCCACGCCGACCGCAATCATGGTCGGGACCGGACTTGGCGCCAAGCGAGGCGTGCTGTTCAAGAACGCCACCGCGGTGGAGACCTCTGCTCGTATCGACACCGTCGTGATGGACAAGACCGGCACCCTCACCAAAGGTGAGCCTGAGGTGACCGACGTTGTCGTCGATGGCATGAACGAGGACGAGCTGCTGGCTCTCGCTGCCGCAGTCGAACGGGAGTCGGAGCATCCGCTGGCGGAGGCTGTGGTTCGCCGCGCAGAAGAGCAGGGTGTGCCGGTGCTCACCGCCTCCACCTTCCGCAACGTGCCGGGCCACGGCGCCGGCGCGGAGGTCGATGGTCGACGAGTGCTCATCGGCAACCGCCGGCTGCTCGAACGCGAACACGTTGACCTGGCCGGCTTGGGGAAGCGTCGTGACGAGCTGGCTGCAGCCGGTCGGACTGCAGTATTGGTAGCCGTGGATGGCCGGGCCGCCGGGGTCCTCGCGCTTGCTGATGCGCCGCGGGAGAGCGCCGCCGCGGCCGTTCGCGAGCTGCACGCCATGAATATCGAGGTCGTCATGCTGACTGGTGACAACGAGGCAACCGCCCGGCGCATTGCCGACCAGCTGGGTATCGACACGGTGATCGCCGAAGTGCTGCCAGCCGACAAGTCGGCCAAGGTCACCGAACTCCAGCAGGCCGGCAAGCGGGTTGCCATGGTCGGCGACGGTGTCAACGACGCTCCGGCGCTGGCATCCGCCGACCTTGGCATCGCCATCGGGGCGGGCACCGACGTGGCGATCGAGACGGCAGACGTCGTTCTGATGCGCTCAGACCCCCTCGACGTCCCAACGGCACTGCGGATCGGTAAGGGCACGCTACGCAAGATGCGGCAGAACCTGGGCTGGGCCATCGGCTACAACGCCGTGGCGCTGCCAATCGCGGCCGGTGTCTTCGAGCCGGCCTTCGGACTGGTGCTGCGACCCGAGATCGCCGCCCTATCCATGTCCGGCTCCAGCTTCCTAGTGGCCGTCAACGCCCTGCTCCTCAAACGACTCCGCCTACCCGCGACTGGCGAACCCGGCCGACCGGTGCCGGCGGCCGGACCCGATCATCCGCCGACCGTCGACAGCTACCGGCCGCGGCCGGTATCCGCCACCTCGGCATCGCCTGCAGAGGGCCATCACCATGGGCACTAGCCTGCGGCTGCCCGGGCCCGCCCACACGGCCGCCCTGATCCTGGCGGTCCTGGCCTACCGCCGCCGCTTGCGCCGTCGGGACGACTGGAGCCGACCCCAGCTGCTGGCTCACCAGCAACGGGCGCTGGCCCGGCTGCGAAGCCATGCCTACGGCAAGTCCTCCTTCTACCGAGACTTTCACGCCGGCCTCACGGCTGCGCCTCTGTCACAGCTTCCGGTGCTGACCAAGCAGCAGCTGATGGACAACTTCGACCGGCTGGTCACCCGCCCCGACATCCAGCTGGCGGAGATCGAGCAGTACCTGGCGGCGCTGACTGGCAACCAGCTCTTCCATGAGCGCTACTACGTCTCCGCGACGGCCGGTACGACGGGGCGGCGTGGCATCTTCCTGTGGGACTTTCCGGAATGGGTACAGGTCGTCGCGTCGTACAACCGGGCCTTCGACTGGGCCGGCTCCACCGCCGGCCTGACCCACCGCGTCAAGACAGCGGTCGTCAGCTCGACCAACCCGAGCCACCAGTCGGCGCGCGTCGGCGCATCGATCCACAGCCGCTGGGTGCCCACGCTCCGAATAGATTCCGGCGACGACCTCGCCAGCGTTGTGGTGCGGCTCAACGACTGGCAGCCGCAGATGCTCATCGGCTACGCCTCGATGCTGCGGCTGCTGGCCGAGGAGCAGCTAGAGGGCCGGCTCCGCATCACGCCAAGGTTCATCTTCAGCGCCTCCGAAGTGCTGACCGATGCCACCCGACGCGTAGCGGCCTCCGCGTGGGGCCGGCCGCCATGCAACGTCTATGCCGCCACCGAAACCTCCGGCATCGCCGCCGAATGTGGCCAGCACCCTGGCATGCATCTCTTCGAAGACCTGGTGATCACCGAGGTGGTGGACGCAGACAACCGGCCGGTGCCGCCCGGGGAGTACGGCGCCAAGGTACTCGTCACGGTGCTTTTCTCCCGCACCCTGCCGCTGATCCGCTACGAGATGAGCGACAGCCTGCAGGTGGCCGCCGACGACCACGATTGCCCTTGCGGCCGCCCCTACGCCCTGCTGGCCGGCATCCAAGGCCGGCAGCAGGAGGCGCTTCGCTTCCCGACGGCCGAAGGTCAGACGCGCACCGTTCAACCGCTCGTCCTCCACCACGTCATGGACAGCGTCACGGCCGCGGGCTGGCAGGTCAGGCAGCACGCCGACGGGCCGCTGGAGGTGCTGGTGGCCCAACCGCAGGGGCTCGATCAGGCAGCACTGGGCGCCGCGATCCGCTCGGCACTGGCCGCGCAGGGTGTGCAACCACCGCATGTGGAAGTGCGGCAAGTAACCGCCATCCCACGAACAGCGCTGGGAAAGGCACCCTTGATCATCCGCGAGCAGGGAGGCAGATAGTGATCCAGCCGCGCGGCTGCGGATCAGCTCCAGCCGCGGCAGCCAGCGTTCTCGTGGATTGCTCAGGCGTCTGAAGGAGCCAGCAGGGATGGGTGCGGACGGCAGCTCGGCTCCGTAGGCGGGACGGCTCGCAGCCGACGGTGATCCACTCCGCGAGGCCGGGCAGCGCAGCGCGACCGGCGCACTGCCACCGTACGATGCCGTGCTCTTCCATTTGGACGGGGTGGTCGCCGGCACCGCCGAGCTGCAGGCCCAGGCATGGCAGCAGTTGCTTGACCCGGTGCTGGAACGGCATCTGGGGGTAGCTGCTGCGGCCACGCCATTCGACCCGGTAGCGGACTATCGCCGCTACTTCGCCGGACGGACAGGGCGAGACGGTGTGACTGCCTTTCTGGCCGACCGCGGCATCACACTGGCGGCCGGGCGGCTCGGCGATCAGCAGGACTTGGAGACGGTCACCAGCCTGGCGGAGCGGCACAGCCGGCTCTCTTCCTCCGCGCCGTCGAGCAACAGGGTGCGCGCCTTTCCGGGCACGGCGGCGCTGCTCGATCGGCTGGCTGCCGGCGGCGTCCCGGTCGGCCTCGTCTCGGGTAGTGGCCACGCCGCCTCAGTTCTCGCCGCTGCCCGGCTAGCAGGCTCCTTCGACGTGGTGGTGGGCGGCTCCGGCGCTGTTGTTGGCGGCGACACGTCGCCTGGGCCGCCGGCCGGA
>DASQUF010000277.1:0-3241 GCA_035641435.1 Propionibacteriaceae bacterium
CGGGCCGGTCTTCGAGCTCCGCCGCTGGTTCTCCTGACTGGCCGGGTCAGGGTGGCCCCAACCCGCCCCGTCGCAACCATCCGCCCTCGCACGCTCAGGCTCCCGCCAGGCCCATCCACGCTCCGCGGCCGGACCGAACACCCGCCGCCAACCATCCGTCCTCGCAGGTTCGGGCTCGCATCAGGCCGGTCCCCACGCTCCGCGGCCGAACCGATTTCGGGCTGACGCTCGACTTCGGCTATGCGTCGTAGGCCGACCAGCCTGAGATGCGCGGGTCGAGACCTGGCTGCGGTCCGAGAGGACCTCGGTAGACCGCTGGTTCCGCATCGTCCGGCTCCGGGAAGTAGCCGCCCTCGCCGCCGAGCAGGGTCCGGGTCAGGGCCTCGGCGTCGGACAGCATCTCGTCCAGCGCGTGCGAGACGTCGGCGTCCTCGGGTGCCCGGCCGGCCAGGGCGGCGTTGACCACGCAGCGCCGGATCAGCTCCTTGGTGAACGAGGCGGTCACCCCTTCCGTACGCGCCGCCGCCGTGTGCACGGCCGCCTCGCTCAGCTGGCCGGCCGCGAGCAGGTCGGCCGCGTACAGCCGGAACAGCCGCTCCCGCCCCTCGTGGTCGGGCTTGGCGATCTCCACGGCCAGGTCCACCCGACCGGGCCGCTCGACCAGCGCCCGCTCCAGCAGGTCGGCCCGGTTGGTGGTCAGGATGAACGTGATGTCGGCATCCGCCGCCAACCCGTCCATCGCCTCCAGGGTCTCGAAGAGGGCGACGTTCATGTCCCCGCCGCGGTGCTCGGCGACCAGGTCGCAGTCCTCGAGGACGACGATGGCCGGCTGGGCCGCCCGGGCCAGCGCGGTCGCCGGGTTCAGCAGGTGGAGGGTGCGCCCCGACAGCAGCACCGCGGTCGTCCCCGGGGTCGCGCTGAGCAGATGGCGCACCAGGTGGGTCTTGCCGGTGCCCGGCGGACCGTAGAGCAGCACGCCCCGCTTGAGGTGCTGGCCGGCCTGCCGGAGCGCCTCCTGGTGCGCACCGATGCCGACCACGTGCCGGACGACGCGCTCGCGTACGCCCTCGGGCAGGATCACCGCCTCGGCGCTGACCTCGGGGCGGCGCAGGAAAGTCAGCTCCGCGCCGGCGGCGTGGTAGTCGAACGGGTTCGGCGCGAAGGAGACCACCTGCCCCCGCAGCAGACTGAGCTCACCCATCAACGCGTGCGTCCGCGCCAGGAAGCGGTCGGTCACGGCGCGGTCCGGGCAGAGCAGCTCGACGGTGTAGCGGTCCCGGCCGAACTGCGGGTTGGCCGCCCGCTGCAGCCAGACCAGCGGCACGCCCTCGAGGTGGATCTCGCCGAAGCCCAGGCCGACGATCCGCCGGTCGGTGTCGGGCCCGCTGGCCTGCCGCTCGTACACCACCGGACCCAGCCGGATGCTCCCCCGGTACAGGAAGTCGTCCAGGTCCATGTGGTGCCGGTGCTGGCCGCTGACGCCGCGGCGCTCGCCGCCGTGCTCGGTGAGCAGCGCCTCCAGCGCGACGTCGACATCGAGGACCTGGTGGGGCAGGAAGGTCTCGGTGACCGGGTCAACCTCGTTGATCGGGACGCCGAGGAAGTCCTGCAGGTGCCGCCCGACCTCGGAGAGCTCGCGGCCGTCCTCGGGCAGCCCCAGTTCCACCGCGTGGGCCAGCGCGCGGAATGAGCGGGCGAACTCAGCAATCTCCGGATCCACGTCTTGCACGCTCTCACACTCGTAAGGTTGCGAAAACTCCACCGGTGGCGGGTTATTGCCCTTAGATCGCTGATTCTTGAGCCAAAACTCGCCACTGGTGGAGTTTTCGCCCCTGGGTCAGGCCGCCAGGTGCGTACGCGACCGGTTGGTGACGGCCGCCGCGGCGGTGAGGACCGCCGACAGGCTCGGCTTCGGCGGCTCGTCCCGGCGTACGGTCGGGTTGCCCCGCTCGCGCCGCAGGTGCCGCTTCACCGTGGACAGGGAGCAGCCGAGCCGGTGGGCCAGGGTCTCCAGGCTCTCGTCGGGGTGGGCGTGCCGGAGCCGGACGACCTCGTCATGGTCGACCTGGCGGTGCCCACCGGTGACCCCGGCCAGGGTGTCGAAGTCCTCGGGAGCCACGGTGATGCGCAGCGCGCGCCGGATGCGGGCCCGCTCGGCCGGAGTGGTGCCGCCGACGTAGCCCGAGACGTCGTGCTGGACGACCGCTGCGTACAAGCAGCGTTCGATGAGCGGGCAGTCGAAGCAGGCCTCCTCGGCCCGGGCGACCAGCGCGTTGTACTGCCGGCGCACCGCAACTCCTGCGGTGCTGCCCATCGGCTCCTCGAGCAAGGGGTTCTGGAACACCGAGGCAAGCTCGACGCAGCGGGGCTTCGGCGTGGAACTGGTCGGTCGGGACATGGGACGTCTCCTCGAGCTCAAGTCGCAGGTACTGCCTCGCATGGGACGGGAGCGTCAGCATTCTGGTTCCCTGTTGATGCGATGCTCCGCATCGCGCGGGATCGCGTCTAGAGGTACATCCCTCCGCTGCCCTCGCGCGGCGGCCCGCCCGGCTGACCGGGCGGCGTCATCCCGCCGGTCCCGGGCGGTAGCGCCCGGCGCATCTGCTCCAGCTGGGCCCGGGCGGCCATCTGCTGGGCGAACAGCGCGGTCTGGATGCCGTGGAACAGCCCTTCCAGCCAGCCGACCAGCTGCGCCTGGGCGATCCGCAGCTCGTCATCGGAAGGCGTCGCGTCGTCGGTGAAGGGCAGCGTGATCCGCTCCAGCTCCTCGACCAGCTCTGGAGCCAGCCCTTCCTTGAGCTCGCTGATCGATGCCGAGTGGATGTTCCGTAGCCGCTGCCGGCTGGCCTCGTCCAGCGGAGAGGCTTTCACCTCCTCCAGCAGCTGGCGGATCATGTTGCCGATCCGCATCACCTTGGCCGGCTGCTCGACCATGTCGGTGACCGACCTGGGCGGCTCGTCGTCCGGCTCGGCCTCGGCCGCCGGCGGTCCCTCGACCGCCATCGCCTGCGGGGTCACGACGTACACCCGCCCGTCCGGCGTCGCGCCGGCCACGCCCTGCATCTGACCGCCGTCCTCGGCGGCTCCCTGGTCCGTCATCATGGCCTCGACCTTACGGCCTGACTGTGCCCGGGAAACTTACGCCTTACCCATCAAGTTTCGCGGGCACAGTGCTGGTTTCGCACGTATACGTGGGAAACCGCGACCCGGAAAACCGGTGGTGGCCGTTAGCGCGCCCGCC
>DASQUF010000278.1:0-8270 GCA_035641435.1 Propionibacteriaceae bacterium
GTGATGCCGATCGTGGCCCTGGCCCCGGTGCTCTACACGATGTACGGCGCGGACAAGGAGACCGCGCGGCAGCTGGTGGCCGCGCTGGCCGTGCTGATCCCGGTCTACGTCAACACCCTGCGCGGGCTACGCCAGGTGCGCCCGGTGCACCGCGACCTGATGCGGGTCTACGCCGCCACCCCCAGTCAGTCCGCGTTCGCGGTCACCCTGCCGACCGCCGCGCCGTACGCGTTCACCGGTCTGCGGATCGCCGCTTCGCTGGCGGTGATCTCGGCGCTGGTGGCGGAGTACTTCGGCGGCCCGGTGGGTGGGCTGGGCAAGTCGATCACCTCGGCCGCCGCGAGCAGCGACTACCCGCTGGCCTGGGCGTACGTGCTCGGCTCGATCGTGCTCGGCCTGGTGTTCTACGGTGCGGCGTTGGGCCTGGAGAGATGGACGACCCGGCATCAGCAGGCTCGCTGACCGCCGGACAACCTGTGGAGGGATAGAGATGGGCAGAAGGTTGAAAGCGCTGGGCCTCGGGCTCAGCGCAGCAGTACTGGTGCTGGCCGGTTGTGGCGGCGGCGCGGACGGGGAGAACTCGGGACCCGAAGCGAGCACATCGGCGAGCGCAGCGGAGCTGACGCCGGTCAAGCTGCAGCTGCAGTGGGTGGCTCAGGCGCAGTTCGCCGGCTACTACGCCGCGGTCGAGCAGGGTTACTACGAGGAGGCCGGTCTCGACGTGGAGATCGTCGAGGGCGGGCCGGACATCGTGCCGCAGGACGTCCTGTCCGCCGGCGACGTCGACTACGCGATCTCCTGGGTGCCCAAGGTGCTCGGCTCCATCGAGAAGGGCGCCAAGATCACCAACGTCGCGCAGATCTTCGAGCGGAGCGCGACGACGCAGATCTCGTTCAAGGACAAGAACATCACCGCCCCGGCTCAGCTCGCCGGCAAGAAGGTCGGCAGCTGGGGCTACGGCAACGAATGGGAGCTGTTCGCCGGGATGCAGAAGAGCGGCGTCGACGTCAAGGACATCTCGCTGATCCAGCAGGCCTTCGACATGAACGGCTTCCTGGCCGGCGACATCGACGCGGCGCAGGCGATGACCTACAACGAGTACGCGCAGGTGCTGGAGACCAAGAATCCGGACACCGGCGAGCTGTACAAGCCCGAGGACCTGAACGTCATCGACTGGAACGACGTCGGCACCGCCATGCTGCAGGACGCCATCTGGGCCAACTCCGACAAGCTGTCCGAACCCGCGTACGCGGACCAGACCACCAAGCTGATCAAGGCCTCGATCAAGGGCTGGGTCTACGCGCGGGACAACCCGGAGGAGGCGGCCAAGATCGTCGCCGACGCGGGGTCGACCCTGGGTGAGAGCCACCAGCTGTGGATGACCAACGAGATCAACAAGCTGATCTGGCCGTCCACCAGCGGGATCGGCACGATCTCCGACGACGCCTGGAAGCAGACGGTGGACATCGCGCTGAGCACCAAGAACGAGACCGGCGCGACGATCATCACCAAGCAGCCACCCGAGACGGCGAAGGACACCACCTACGTCACGAAGGCGCTGGAGGAGCTGCGGGCCGAGGGCGTCGATGTGGACGGCAAGTCGTTCGCGCCGATCACCGTCGAGCTGAAGGAGGGCGGCGCCTAGGCGCTTCCACTTTCACCGCTTGTCAGCGTGGGTCGTTGCCATGGCGACGACCCACGCTGACAACTGGGGAGGTTAGGACGGGGTGGTGCCGGACATGTCCGGCATCGGGTCGGCGCCGGACTCCAGGTCTCCACCGGCTTCGCCGGGCACCTGCACGTTCGACGCCTCGGTCTCGTGAAGCGGGTCGACCCCGGACGCCGGGTCGGGCGGCTGGGCTCCCGGCGGGTCGAGGCTGGCCCCACCCTCCGGTGCCGGATCCTCGTTTCCCATGTCCATCGCCCGTCCCGACACGCCGTCGCCGGCGTCCTCGCCCGAGTCGTCGGCGTCGATGTTGGCCGGTCCCGGCATCACGTCGTCCTCGGTGCCGGCCGCGTTGACCAGGTCCAACGGGTCCCCGCCGGTCTGGCTCTGCGCCTGCGACATGTCACTCATGCTGTGCTCCTTTGTGGTGTGCCCTACTCCTGACCTGGTTCTACCCCACCAGCGCGGGCCGACGCGCGGAGGCCTTGCCCCGACTGGCACCATGACCGGGTGGATCCGGTGCTGGTCGTGGGCGGCGGCATCGCGGGCATCGCCGCGGCGCTCGAGGTGCAGCGGGCCGGGCGGGCGGTCGTGGCGTGCGACCGGGGTCGACGGCTGGGCGGCCGGATGGCCAGCCGCAGCACCGAGGGCCGACCGGTGGACATCGGCGCGTCCTACTTCACCGTCTCCGACCCGGCCTTCTCGGCCGTAGCCGACGACTGGCAGCGTCGCGGCCTGGCCCGGGAGTGGACGGACACGCTCACCGTCTACGGAGACCCCGAGAAGTCCTCGACGTCAGGGCCGATGCGGTGGGCGGCGCCGCGCGGACTGCGCAGCCTGGTCGAGGATCTGGCCGCCGGGCTGGACGTTCGGTCCTCGGTGGCGGTGGAGCGCATCGACCCCGACTTGGTCATGGCCGGGCAGACCTACGCCGCGGTCGCACTGGCCATGCCCGACCCGCAGGCCCGCCGGCTGCTCGACCCCGGGTACGCGGACGCGCTCGCGGCACTCGACGACCCGTACGAGCCGGTGCTGGCCCTGACCGCCGGCTGGGCGGATCGGACGTGGGCCGAGCTGGACGGCGGCTTTGTTCACGGCGACCCGGTGCTGGCCTGGGTGGCCGACGACGGCCGTCGCCGGGGCGACGACGCCCCCGTCCTGGTGGCCCACTCGACCGCTGACTTCGCCGCCGCCCACCTGGAGGAGCCCGACGCCGCCCAGCCTGCGATGGTCGACGCCCTCCTGGAGCGGCTGGAGATCCCGGCCGCCCCGGCGTACGCGAGCGTGCACCGCTGGTCCTTCGCCCGGCCGACCAAGCAGCGCGACGACCCCTACTTCCTTGGCGACGACGGGCTCGGAGTGTGCGGGGACGGCTGGCACGGCAAGTCCCGGGTCGAGGGGGCGTACCTGTCCGGCCGGGCCCTCGGCCGAGCGATCGCCGAGCGGCTGTCCTGACCCATGGCCGAAGCCGGTCCGCGACGGCATCGCGACGCCGCGTTCCTCGCTGCCAAGTACACGCGTTCCACGGAGCCGCACGTCGCCCCGATCAACCGGCTGGCCGCGCAGATCGCGGCGGCCACCGGCGCCGTGGTACCCGGTGCCGATCCGGACGGCGGCGGGGTCGACGCCCGCGTCCTGCTGCTGCTCGAGACCCCCTCCCGGGCGGGCGGCTACACGACCGGGCTGATCTCGATCGACAACGACGACACGGCGGCGGCCAACCTGTGGCGGGGGCTGGACGCTGTCGGCCTCGACCGCCGCCGTGTGCTGGTCTGGAACGCGGTGCCCTGGTACGTCGGCAGCGCCGACAAGATCCGCTCCCCCGCTCCGGCCGAGATCACCGCCGGACTGGCCTGGCTACGCCGGCTGCTCGACCTGCTACCCGACCTGCGGGTGGTCGCCTGCTTCGGACGGGCGGCCGCGCGGGCGGTCCTGCCGCTGCGTCCCGAGCTGGTCGCCCGCGGACTCACCCTGCTCGATTCCCCGCACCCCAGCCAGCGGGTCTACAACCGGCCGGGGGCGCAGGCCCGGGAGCGCGTGCACGCCACCCTGGCCACGGCCGCCGAGCTCGCCCGCGCGCCCGCACACCCATCCGTTGGGCGATGATGGGACATGGACTATGCCGTTGTCGCCGAGGCGTACGCCGATCTGGAGCGGGCCACCGGACGGCTGGTCCTGATCGACCGGCTGGCCGACCTGCTCCGGCAGACCCCGGACGCAGTGCTGCCGACCGTCTGCTACCTGTGCCAGGGCATGGTCGCCCCCGAGTTCGCCGCTGTGGACCTCGGCCTGGCCGAGAAGCTGGCCGTGCGGGCGCTGGCGACATCGACCGACGTCCCGCTGGACGAGGTCGTGGCCACCGTCCGTCAGGTCGGCGACCTGGGCCAGGCCACCGAGCAGCTGCTGCAGGCCCGGGCCGCGGACCGGCCGGCCACCCTCCAGGTTGAGCACGTCGTCGACACCCTGCACCAGCTGGCCCGGGCGGAGGGCACGGGGTCTCAGGGCCGCAAGCTCGATCTGCTCGGAGGGCTGCTGGCCTCGGCCACCCCGCTCGAGGGCCGCTACCTGATGCGGCTGGTCACCCGGAACCTCCGGCTGGGCATCGGGACGCCGACCATCCTCGATGCCCTGGCCGTCGTGCACGCCGGCGGGCGGGCCGACCGACCGGCCCTGGAGCGGGCGTACAACATCTGCTGCGACCTCGGACTTGTCGCGGCCACGCTGGTCGGCGGCGGCCTGGACGCCGTGGCCGGCCTACGGGTCCGGCCGGGTCACCCGGCGCGGGTGATGCTGGCCCAGCGGCTCTCAGACGCCGCCGAGATCCTGGCCAAGCTCGGCGGTACCTGCGCGGCCGAGCACAAGTACGACGGCATGCGGGTGCAGGCCCACCGCACCGCGGACGGTCAGGTCGAGCTGTTCACCCGCCGGCAGGAGCGGGTGAGCGCCCAGTTCCCCGACGTGGTGGAGCTGCTGAGCACCGGCCTGCGGCACCGGGAGGCGATCGTGGAGGGCGAGATCGTGGCGTACGACGCCGCCGCCGGGGAGCTCCGCCCGTTCCAGGAGGTCATGTTCCGGCGCCGCAAGCACGGCATCGAACAGGCCGCTCAGGACGTCCCGGTCGGACTGTTCTGCTTCGAGCTGCTGTACGCCGACGGCGACGACCTCACCGACCAGCCATATCCAGAACGCCGGGCACGGCTCGCCGAGGCCCTGACCCTCTCCGACCGGCTGCAGCTGACCACGACGCAGCAGGTGAGCGAGCCGGAGGCGCTGGATGCCGCCTTCGCCCAGGCGGTCGCCGACGGCTGTGAGGGTCTGGTCTGCAAGAACACCGGCCCGGGGTCGGGCTACCGGGCCGGCAATCGGGGCTGGTCGTGGATCAAGCTGAAGCGGGACTACCGCACGGAGCTGGCCGACACCGTCGACCTCGTCGTCGTCGGTGCGTACGCCGGGCGCGGGCGGCGGACCGGCAGCTACGGGGCGGTGCTGCTGGCCGCGTACGACCCTGAGGCCGAGCTCTACCGCACGGTCGGACGGTGTGGGGCCGGGTTCTCCGACGCCGACCTGGCGGTGTTGCCCGAGCGGTTGGCGCCGCTGATCCGGTCGGAACGACATCCGCGCGTGGACTCCCGGGTGCCCGCCGACCTGTGGTGCGAGCCGGGTCTGGTGCTGGAGGTGCTCAGCGCCGAGCTCACGGTGTCGCCCAACCACACAGCCGGCTGGGGACAGCTCCAGGCCGAGTCGGGGCTGGCCATGCGGTTTCCCCGCTTCACCGGCCGGTGGCGCGACGACAAGGAGCCTCAGGACGCCACCACCACCGGGCAGCTGGTTGACCTGTTCCGCACCGCCCGCCGTTCCCCCGTCCCGGACAGCTGACCCCTGGTTCCCCCTCCGTAGTGAGAAAACCTGCCGACAGACCGCCACATTCACGGCCCGTAAGCCGCACTCTGTCGGCAGTTCTTGGAGAAGGCGACGGCGAGATGATGGACCGTGCCCGAAGGCGACAGCATCTACAAGGAGGCGCGCAGGCTCGACGTGGCGCTGAAGGGCCGGCGAATCGTCCGCGGTGAGCTGCGAGTGGCCGCGCTGGCCGGAGCCGAGCTGGTGGGCACGACCGTCCTCGAGCACGACACCCACGGCAAGCACCTGCTGACCCGGTTCGACAACGGCCAGACGCTGCACACCCACCTGCGGATGGACGGGTCGTGGACGGTAGTCCGGCCGGGCAGGACGCTGCCCCGCGCGCTGGATCCGGACATCCGGGTGCTCCTGGCCGCCGAGGACGGGCCCACCGCGTACGGACTCCTGATTCCGGTGGTCGAGCTCATCCCCACCGACGACGAGGACCGGGTGGTCGGTCATCTCGGTCCCGACCCACTGCGGGACGACTGGGATGCGGACGCCGCCATCGCTCGGCTGGTCGCCGAGCCGGACCGGCCGATCAACGCGGCCCTGCTGGACCAGCGGGGGATCGCCGGGCTGGGCAACCTGTGGGTGAACGAGCTGTGCTTCCTGCGTGGGCTCAACCCGTGGACGCCGGTGGCGGAGGTCGACGTGCCGGCGCTGGTGCGGCTGGCGGCGCGGGCGCTGCGGCACTCCGCCCTGGTGCCCGGCGCGTACCAGGTGACGACGGGCAACAACCGGCGCGGGCAGGACCACTGGGTGGCCGGCCGGGCCCATCAGCCGTGCCGGCGCTGCCGAACTCTGATCCGCACGGTGCCTGGGGTCACCGGCGACCCCGAGCGCCGACGGACCTGGTGGTGCCCGCGCTGCCAGCCCGGGCGGGATCCGGCCCTGACCTGAACGACGTCACCGGCCCAAGCCGTTACTTGCCTTCGAGCTTGAAGGCATGATGAGTCTTGCCGGTGCGGTGGGAGTACACGACCCAGAGCAGGCTCAGCGCTTCCAGCCAGCGCGCGTTCTCGATGCCACCCAGGTCGATGACCGGCCATCCGAACCGGCCGAGCAGCTCGGTCACCGTGTCCTTGGCTGACTCGTCGTCGCCAGCGATGAACATGTCGGGGCTGCCGCCGCTGAGTGCTGGGTTGATCATCACGTCGGCCAGGACGATGTTGAGCGCCTTGACGACGCGAGCCTGCGGTGCCAGGCGCTGGATCCGTTCGCCGAGGGAGTCCACGGTACCGACGAAGAGTCCGGGCCGGCCGCTGGAGAAGTCCAACGGATCACTGGCGTCGATCAGGACCTTCTCGCCGAGGTTCTCCACCCCGGCTGACCGGACCACGTCCTCCGCCGCCCGGCCCAGGACCGAGAGAATGAGCAGCTCGCCGAACCGGGCTGCGTCAGACACGGTGCCGACGTTGGCGTCCGTCCCGACGGCCTCGGTCCACCCGGTCAGCTTGGCCGGGTCGCGCGATCCGAGCATGACGGGATGACCGAGGCCGACCAGCCCGCGACCGAGCGTCTGGGCCGCCGTCCCCGAACCGAGGATGCCGATCGGATACGAACTACCCATGGGGCTGCTGCTCACCAGTGGTACGGGTGCGGTCGGAAGTCGGCGAAGTCGTCGTCGAGATAGTAGGGAACGGTCGCCCGGCCGGGCGGCACGATCCGGTCGATCTCGGCGAGGACGTCCTCCTCCAGCGTCACCTCGAGGGCGGCCAGCTGGTCGGAAAGCTGCTGCGTCGAGCGCGGCCCCAGGACCAGGCTCGCCACGCCCGGACGTTGCAGCGTCCAGGCGAGGCTCAGCGCGGTCAGGGTGACGCCGCAACGGCCAGCCAGGTCGGCCAGCGCCCGGACGGCCTGGTCGGCCATCGCCGTGAAGTGCTTGGCGCCCCACGCGTCGTCGCGCGACAGCCGGGCACCGGTCGTCTCCGCCTCCGCGAGGTACTTACCCGTCAGCAGCCCGCCCGCCAGTGGTGACCAGATAGTCAGGGCGGTTCCGTGGGTCAGGGCGGCGGGCACCAGCTCGCGCTCGGCTCGTCGATCGAGCAGATGGTACGCGGTCTGCTCCACCACCGGCCGGTTCAACCGGAGGTCGTGGGCACACCACAGCGCTTCGACGAGCTGCCACCCGGCGAACCCCGAGGTACCGATCGACCGGACCTTCCCGCTGTGCACGAGGTCGTCGAGGGCCCGCAGCGTTTCGTCGATCGCCGTCTGGGTGAACGGCCGGTGCACGTAGTAGAGGTCGAGATAGTCCGTCCCGAGCCGGCGCAGACTCGCCTCGCACGCAGCGATCACCGAACGCCGCGAGGTACCACCGGTGTTCGGGTCGGCGGCGTCCGTCGGCACCGAGAACTTGGTGGCCAGCAACAGTTGCTCGCGCCGTCCGGCGACCAGCCGGCCGACGATCTGCTCACTCACGCCCCCGCCGTACACGTTGGCGGTGTCGACCATGTTGATTCCGGCATCCAGGGCCACGTCGAGCAGCCCGACAGCATCCGCCTCGCTGATCTTGCCGCCGAACTCCATGGTGCCCAGGGCCAGCGGGCTGACCTGCAACCCGGTACGCCCGAATGACCTCGTCGCCATCCCCATGCCGACCTCCGCCCGCGCTGGCTCCCGACCGCCGTTCTGACCCAAGTCTGCTGCCTCGGCGCTCAGTCGGCGCCGCGCCGCCCAGCCGGAACGGCAGATCCGGGGG
>DASQUF010000279.1:0-5319 GCA_035641435.1 Propionibacteriaceae bacterium
CTGAGGATCACCAGCCCTGCTGACATCGCCCGGCCGGCGCTTCGCGCGCTCATCGAGGTGGCCGTTCAGGACCGGGCTGCCCGGTCAAGGTCATAGGTCTGCTTGGCCGGACGGGTTCATGGCAGCCGCGAGGCTGCGGCATCCTGTCGAAGGCCGACCCGGCTCAGGACTGGAACAGCGGGGCGGAGGGTGATGTCGGTGCTCAGCGGCACCGCCTGTGTGACTGCCTCCAGTGTGTACGCCTCGGAGTCGGCCAGCGACGCGGGAGCCGCGGGGTGATGCCTCGCCGCCGCAGATGCTGGGTGAGGACCGGGAAGGTCGCCCGGATCACCGGTACGGCGTCGGCGACATCGGCGCCGAAGAGAACCCGACCCACTGTCCGCAGGGCAAAGTCGACCATCGCGGCGCCGAGGTCGACTGGCGCCGCTTGCCTGGCGGCCGCATCCCAGCGGTCGGCCAGGCGAGCAGCCTCACCCGCCATGACGTCGACATAGCCATCGATGCGTCGGTGGCTGAACAGCGGCGCGACGGTACGCCGCTGTTGTCGCCATTGCCGGCCCCCGCTGGTGAGCAGCCCGTTTCCGAGGTACCCGGCGATCTGCTCGTAGAACGGGGTGTTCTTGCTGTAGCCATCAGGGTCACCAGCGAGCACCTGCTCGACGCCGTCGGGATGCGTCACGAAGTACGGCACCCGACGCAGCCCAGGCGGCCCCACCACGATGCGGGCGACATCGCCGTACTCGGGTCCAGGATCGCAGGCGCCTGTCGGCGGTTCAAGGGGAGACGGCCCGCGCCAGGTGTTACGTGGTGGTCTCCCAGAGGCCCATCACGTTGCCGTCAGGGTCCTTGAAGTAGGCGAAGGCGCCCATGCCCTGGATCTCCGTGCGTGGCGTCACCGTCGTGCCGCCAGCGGCCTCGACCTCCTGCAGCGTGTCGTCGATGGCATCGACGTCAATCGTGATCACCGGTGACGGAGTCTGCTCGGTGCGCTGCATCAGGCCGCCGTTGATCGCACCCGGTTCACTGGGCTGCTGGGTCTGGTCGTCCACCGCCGTCGTCATGGCGGAGGTGTACTCACCCCCTGGCATCTGCATCGTCTGGAGGTGCCAGCCGAAGACCGAACCGTAGAACCCCTTGGCTCGTTCGACGTCCTCCGCCGGGATCTCGAAGTGCACCACCTTGCGCATGTTCCTACTCCTCCTTGAGATGACTTCTGACAGCCTTCGATAGCGTCGTCAGACCCACACTAGACAGGACCAGTGACAGGAATGAACGGCCGTGTCTGCCGCTGGGTCACCGCAGAAACCGGGCCAAGGGTAGAGAGGCAAGGGAAAGGACCGCGTGGTGGATAACGGTGACGTGGCCGAGCTCCGTTTCAACGTCTGAGGCTCCAGAAGGAGGGTTTCGTTGCACATCCTGATCCTGGGTGCGGCCGGCATGATCGGCCGCAAGCTGACCGCTCGGCTGGTCGCAGACGGGCACGTCGGTGGCCGCGCCGTCGAGCGCTTGACCCTGGCCGATGCCGTTGCGCCGCAGCCGCCGGCCGGCGCCGCTGGACAGATCGAGTATGTGGTCACCGACCTGGCCGCGCCGGGGGAGGCGGAGCGTCTGGTGGCGGACCAGCCCGAGCTGATCTTCCATCTGGCTGCCGTGGTGTCCGGTGAGGCGGAGGCGGACTTCGAGAAGGGGTACGGCGTCAACCTCGACGGCACGCGGGCCCTGCTCGAAGCCGTCCGGGCGGCCCACACCGCCACCGGTTACCAGCCACGACTGGTCTTCGCGTCCTCGATCGCGGTCTACGGCGCGCCGCTCCCCAACCCCATCCCCGAGGACTTCCAGCACACGCCCCTGACCAGCTACGGCACCCAGAAGGCGATCGGGGAGCTCCTGCTGGCCGACTACACCCGACGCGGCTTCGTCGACGGCATCGGGATCCGGCTGCCCACTATCTGCATCCGGCCGGGCAGACCGAACCAGGCCGCGTCCGGGTTCTTCTCGAGCATTCTGCGCGAGCCGCTGGTCGGGCAGGAGGCGGTCCTGCCGGTTCCCGAGTCGGTTCGACACTGGCACGCCTCGCCCCGCTCGGCCGTGGAGTTCCTGGTCCGGGCGGCCACGCTCGACGGCGAAGCGGTCGGCCCTCGGCGGACGCTGTCGATGCCCGGGCTCAGCGCCACCGTGGGCGAGCAGATCGAGGCACTGCGCCGGGTCGCCGGAGAGCAGGCGGCCCGCCTGATCCACCGCGAGCCCGACGAGTCGGTCCTGCGCATGGTGCAGAGCTGGGCCCCGGCCCTGGACGCGACGCGGGCGGTGGGGTTGGGCTTCACCGCGGAGAGCTCGTTCGACGAGATCATCCGGGTGCATATCGAGGATGAGCTGGGCGGGTCCCTACGATGAACCGCTCCACGCCGTTGCGGGTCGCCGTCGTCGGCGGGGGCGTTCTCGGAGTATCGACCGCCCACCAGCTGGCCCGAGCCGGAGCCGACGTAGTCCTGGTCACCGAGAGCGAGCTGGTCAGCCAGGCGTCAGGCCGCTCCCTGTCCTGGCTGAACTCCGCCGGCGTCCGCAGCGAGCACTACCACCGGCTGCGGATGGCCGCGATCGACCGCTACCGCACCCTGTTCGCGCGCAACCCGGATACGGGCTGGCTGCGCTTCGACGGGGGACTGGCATGGCTGGCCGAGGACCGGGCCGAGGAGCTGCACCGCCAGCACGAGCACGAGCTGGCGCTCGGCTACGACAGCCACATACTCACCCCTGACCAGGTCGCCCGGTACGTCCCCGGCGTCGACCCCGCCGCCATTCCACTGGCCGGGGCGCTCTGGCGTCCCGGTGAGGGCTGGGTGGACCTGCCGAGCCTGGTCCGCTTCCTGGCCCGGGACCTCGTCGAGCACGGGGGTCGGCTGGTCACCAACGCGGGCCCCGCCCGGGTGGTGACCGACCGGGGATCAGTCGTCGGGGTACGGACGGAGCGCGGCGAGTCGTACACCGTCGAGGCGGCGCTGCTCGCTACCGGCGCCGCCGTCCCGCGGATGCTCGCCGAGCTCGGGATGTCCCTTCCCGACGCCAGCCCGATCGACCTGCTCGTCGCCACCGAGCCGGTGCCGCACGAGCTGACCGCGGTGCTCAACACCCCGCGCGCCTCTCTGCGGCCGCGGCCTGACGGTGGGCTGTCGGTCGACGCGGGCTGGGCCAGTGCTCAGGTCACCGAGGACGCCGCCGGCCGCTACGGGGTGGCCGACGGCGTGGTTGAGGAGCTGCTGGCCGAAGCCGCCCGGGTGCTGGCCGGTCATCCATCGCTGGCGCCCGCCTGGTGCGGCATCGGGCCGAAACCGATCCCCGGCGACGGTGAGCCGGTGCTCGGCCAGATCGACGACATTCCCGGACTGTACGTCGCGTTCACCCACAGCGGTGCCACGCTCGGGCTGATCGCCGGTGAGCTGCTGGCGTACGAGATCGGGCAGCGCGCCGCTCACCCGATGCTGGCCGACTACAACGCCCGGCGGTTCGGGAGACGGGAGCCGCTACTTCTTGATCACCTTTCCTGATCCGCTCACGGACTGCTGGACATTGGGATCGCCGGAATAGGTGACCGTCCCGCTGCCGCTGATGTCGACCTTCAGCTCACCGCTGACTGCCACGGCAATCTCCCCACTGCCGGAGATCTCTGCGGTGACCTTCTGGCTCGGCAGATCTGCGGCCTCGTATCGACCGGACCCGGAAACCTCGATGTCCTGTTCGACGGCCGACCCGCTGAGGTCCACCGTTCCGGACCCGCTGATGTCCACCCGCAACGTCTGGAGAGTCAGCCGTTCGGCTTTGATGCTCCCAGAACCCGAGACGTTGAGTCCAGTCAGGTCCTTGAGGGTGACCCGGTAGCGGATTGGGCTGTTGGTGCCTAGGGTGATCCCTCGCTTTTTGTCCAGCTTCAAGGTGGAGTCCGAGACCTCGCTGGTCAGCCGCGGCAGCACGTTGTCGTCGGCTTCGATGGTGAGGGTCTCCGAATCGCCCTGCTCGAGAGTCACCTCACCGGAACCGGCCAAGTCGATCGCGGTGAATCCGCTGACCTGACGGGTCTCGGTCTGAACCTCTCCGGACCCGCCGACGACACCACAGCCGGAAAGCAGAAGTAGGAGAGCCAGGCCGACAGCCGACAGCCGATGTGGCACCAGACCTCCCTCTGGCGGGGTTGGATGGTCAAGTGAATTGAACCACCGTCCCGGTTGTCTCCGAAACCCTGCGATGTCGTGCAGACGAGTGCGGGGGTATACAGGCGGGATGGACCGCGACCCGGATGTCGTCGCCGTGCTGCGCCGGTGGGAGGATGCCGGCGGGCTGTGGCGAGTGCTCACGCGAGAGGGCAGCGGGGTCACGGTCGGCCTGTATCGCTGCGACGGCGGCGAGGAGACGGACCGGTTCGTGGCCGACGACCCCCGGGTGGAGCAGTACCTGGACGGGCGGGACAGCAGTGAGGACGAGCCGCGCTCGCGACCGGGTGACCGTGACCGGGATCCGGAAGGACGGGCTCGGCAGGCGCGACCCAGGGACCGGCTCGGTCGCCCCCTGCCGTACGGCAGCCAGGGCGTCGAACCGGTGTCGGAGGAGCCGCTGCCGCCCCTCGCCACCGTTGCGGCAGCGCGCGGGCTGCTGGGCGAGGGTCGACCGTTCTCCGCCCACGAGGTGTACGAAGCTCGCTGGAAAGCCGCTCCGGCCGAGGAGCGAGAGCTCTGGCAGGGGCTGGCCCAGCTGTGCGTGGCCATGACGCACGCCGAGCGGGGCAACCAGATCGGCGCGTTGCGCCTCCTCGGACGAGCGCGCCGACGCCTGGAGACCTATGCGGCCACCGGCGGACCGGCCTACGGCCTGGATCTCGGCCGGGTGCTCGCCTGGATCCAGGACCGCGAAGGTGATCCCGACGGCAGCTCGTGGCTGATGCACCACCCGTTGTGACGTCCGACGCCGATTCGGCGAACAATGTCGGCGTGGATCATCCACGGATGGCCTGGCGACCGCTAGCCCTCCTGAGTGGAGGTCTCGCCGCACTTCTGGTGATCTTCGGCGCACGGTACGGCCCACACCGCGACGAGCTGTACTTCGCGACGGCCGGACAGCACCTGGCGTGGGGCTACGTGGACCAGCCATCCTTCACACCGCTGATCGCCCGACTGGTCACTGAGCTCTTCGGGGACGCGCTGGTCGGCTGGCGGCTGCCTTCGGCGCTGGCCGCTGGCGCGGTGGTGCTGCTGACCGGACTCCTGGCTCGCCGGATGGGCGGGGACCGTGCCGCCCAGCTGCTGGCGGGGGCCGCGATTGCGGTCTCGG
>DASQUF010000280.1:0-4656 GCA_035641435.1 Propionibacteriaceae bacterium
CTCGCGTCCGGGCTGAACTGGTACGTGATGGGCCACTACCGGGACAAGGGCTACGGCATGGGCTACCGCACCGGCTACCTCGGCGGGCTGCGGGCCGAGGAGCGCGCCCTGCGCGACAACGGCACGACGTTCACCGACGACCCGGTGAACGCCGCTCGGTGGAAGCGGTGGTACCGGCTGCTGCTCGCCGACCAGTGGGGCGTGTTCTTCATCGGCGCCATGCTCGGCATGCTGCTGCCCACCATCTTGATGGCGCACGCGGTGGAGCTGTCCGGCGAGCAGCCCACAACGGCCACGGTGCCGACGTTCGTGGCTTCCGCTCTCGGCGCGGAGTACGGCCGCGGCATGTTCTATCTCGTGCTCTTCCTCGGAGTGCTGATCTTGTTCAGCACCCAGCTCGGCATCTTCGAGGCGATGGTCCGCGTCACCACCGACGCCTCGCACGCCAACAGCCCCCGGCTCCGCCGCCTGATCGAGGGCGACCCACGCCGGTTCTACTTCCCCTTCATGTTCATCCTGCTGATCGCGATCTCGATCATCTTGCACCTCGCGCTGCCGGTGAACCTCGTGCAGTGGTCGGCGAACATGTCCAACCTCGGCGCGCTGATCTTCCCGTTCCTGCTGATCTACCTGAACAGCAGGCTGCCCAAGACCGCCCGCCCGAAGTGGTGGCACACCGTGCTGCTGCTGGCCAACGTGGTGTTCTTCGGCTTCTTCTTCATCAACTTCATCTCCGACTTCTTCGGCGACCCGCTGGTCACCTTCTGACCTGGCCGCCGACCTCCGCCCCGGGGGCGCGACCGTCTGCGGTCAAAGGGACGACCGACGCCCACGACGTCCCGCTGGGTCTTTGGCCTGCGGGATTGTCGTTCCACCCCGTGGCTGCGCGAAGCACGACGTAGCCCTACATGTCGCGGTGGCGCACGGCTGCGTCCAGCTTCTCCTTCAGCATCTCCGCGCCGACCTGACGCCCTGACCAGGTGGGGTACTTCGAGCCAGGGACGGCGTACGGCTTGACGTACGCGGCAGTGTCGCGTGCCCAAGCAGTCGGTGGCCGATTTCCTTGACGCGATCGGGTACTGCGAAGGTATGAGTCGAGAGCTGACGCGGTGCCGTCCCCGAGAGAGGAGCTCACGAGGTGTCGTGGGTTGACCACGTTATCTGGTGGCAGGTCTACCCCCTCGGCTTCCTCGGAGCCGAGAAGGAGCTGGGCCCGTTCCAGGTTGAGGTGAACCGGCTGCCGAGGCTGCAGGGCTGGCTCGACCATCTAATCTCCTGGGGCGGCAACGGGCTGCTGCTCGGCCCGATCTTCACCTCTAGCAGTCACGGCTACGACACGGTCGGCTACTTCGAGATCGATCCGCGGTTGGGCGATGACGTCGACTTCGACGCCTTGATTGCGGCCTGCCGGAAGAGAGGCGTACGGCTGCTGCTCGACGGCGTCTTCAACCATGTGGGCCGGGACTTCCCGCCGGTGGCGAAAGCCCTGGCCGAAGGACCGGGATCGGAGGCCGAGGAGTGGGTGTCACGCCTCTACGACACCGACGGCGTGATCACTGCCGACTACTTCGAGGGCCACGACAACCTGATTACCCTCAATCACAGCTCGACCCGGGTGCAGGAGTATGTGCGCGAGGTGATGTTGCACTGGCTGCGCCGCGGCATCGACGGTTGGCGGCTGGACGCCGCGTACGCCGTACCGGCGAGCTTCTGGGCCGCGGTGTTGCCGGCTGTCCGCCAGGAGTTCCCCGACGCTTGGTTTGTCGGCGAGATGATCCACGGCGACTACATCGACTACGTGAGCACGTCTGGCCTGGACTCGGTGACGCAGTACGAGCTGTGGTGGGCCATCTGGTCCTCCATCGAGACCATCAACTTCCACGAGCTGCAGTGGACGCTGGGCCGCCACGCCGAGTTCCTGGACCACTTCCTGCCACTGACGTTCCTGGGCAACCACGACGTGACCCGGGTGGCCAGCCAGATCAGCGACCCGCGGCACTGGTCACACGCGGTGGCGCTGCTCGGCTTCCTACCAGGGGTACCGAGCGTTTACTACGGCGATGAGTTCGGCCTAGAGGCAGTCAAAGAACACCGCCCCAGCGGCGACGACGCGGTACGGCCGGAGATGCCGAAGGAGCGGTGGCTGTTCACGCACTCGCACCCGGAAGTGGAACAGGCATATCGGCGGGTGATCGGGCTGCGCCGCCGCAATCCTTGGCTGGTTGACGCGATGATCGAGACCGAACAGGTCGACAACGCACACATCGTCATCCGGGCCAATGCCCGGCACGGCGAGCAGTCCTTGGCCCTGGCCCTCAACCTGACAGGTGAACCGTTCACGCTCGCGGACAGTGCCGCTGTGGTGGAAGCCGAGCCCGACCTCGGAGACGGCGCCGTGGCCCCACACGGCTGGGCGGTGGTCGCGGGCGAAACCTGACGCGATCTCGAGTCCCGCAAGGAAAATATGATCGTCCAGCCGGCGAGCGCCAAGATGTCGCTAGCACCGCAGATCTGACCGCGTACCCTCGGCGGCCGACGTCGAGCGGAAACTCGGCGGCCATCTCCTCACAGTCATGGCCAGCGAGGCGGCCGAGCGCAGCCGCGGAATCGTCGAGCTAGCCGTGCTCAGAGCGGAGCGAGGTCCAGCCGCACTCCCAGCAATCGCACTGGCCGAGTGATGTCGAATCGGGCTAGGACCTGCCGCGCACCGGCCTCGACGATGTCCTTGTCGGTGGTGGCCTCCGGAAGTTTGCCGGTCTTCACTTGGGTGAAGAAGGTTCGAGTCCGAACTGTGACACCGACATGCGTCGCTCGCCGGCCATCGTTGGTGATCTCTACGCACAGGTCGCGGGCCAGCTTCGCTACCTCATCGGCAATAACGCTGGGATCGGAGAGATCGGACGGGAAGGTCACCTGGCGGCTCTTGGACCGGGCCACCCACGGCTCCACGGCGACCGTCCGCGAGTCGCCTCCCCCGGCTAGCACGCGCAGGCGCGGACCGATGGTCGGACCGAACCAAGCGGCCAGATCGCCTCGGTCGGCCAGCGCCAGGTCGGCGACCGTCCGCAGGTTATGGGCAGCGAGGCGGGCGGCGGTTCGCTTTCCGACGCCCCACAGCTGGGTCACGTCGCGCTTGCCCATCATGCTCATCCAGTTGGCCGAATCCAGACGATAGACGTGCTCTGGCGTCTCTTTGGCGAAGCGCGTGGCCATCTTTGCCCGCTCCCTGGTATCTCCGATGCCGACCGCGCAGGTCAACCCCGTCTGATCCTCGACAGCCGCGCGAACAGTGTGGGCCAGCGCTTCGGGGTCGTGATCCGACGCCGCAAGGAAAGCCTCATCCCACCCCAAGACCTCGACCGGGTGCCCGAGGCGCCTCAGCACGTCCATCACCTCGGCCGACGCCAGGTCATACGCGGAATGATCTGTCGGCAGGAAAACCGCATCCGGGCACTTACGGAACGCGCGCTGCAACGGCATGCCAGAGTGCACTCCGTAGGCCCGAGCCTCGTAGGAAGCTGTGGCCACTACTTGCCGGGGTCGGCGGGGATCACCATCGCCACCCACGACGACCGGCCTGCCACGCAACTCGGGCCGCCGCCGGACTTCCACCGAAGCGAGAAACGAGTCCATGTCGACGTGCAGGATCCACCATCCCAGCTCGCTGGTTGGCGTGGTCACAGTCTGAGAGTGCCCGATGCGGCGAAACCGAGCGCCGAGCCCGGGCGGCGACGCGGATGACTGGTGCGGTGGCAGTGGGGCCCGTGGTGCGGCGGCTGGACCGCGGCTAGCACCGCAGATCCGACCGCGTACCCTGGGCGGCCGACATCGAGCGGAAACGGCCACCGGATGTTCGTGGCGCCGCTAGCGCCGACGCCCTTGTTTCAGGATCGCGGCATCAGGCGGCGCATCGTCGCCGGATCTGCCGACAGGCCGGATACGGACTGCTGAGCGCGCGTCGCGAGCGCCGTTTGACGCTCAACGGGACAGGTTCAGGAAGCTGCTGACGTAGACCAAGGGCGAGTTCCAGCGGATGCAGATGTCGTTGGTGACCTCGGAGGTTGGTTCGTCGAGGTAGCAAAGCTGGGGCGCCAAATCGGCCAGTCGCTCGTCGTAAGGAAAGTCGGGGTGCGGCCTGGAGTTCGCGCCGCCGGCGAGGGCGCCGGGCGGTGGCCGCGGGAAGGCGGGGTCGAGGTCGTGGCCGAACTGCCGGGTGCGTTGGTGGCGGCTGTAGTCGGTCCCGTAGCCGGTGATGTAGCTCTGCCCGAGGCCGTTGCGGCCCAGCAGGTAGTCCATGCCGGTCGCTACGCCGTTGGTGTACCCGCGGTTGCCGGTGAGGAGGTGGGCGACGACGAGGACGACGAGGTTGTTGAGGATGCGCCCGTTGGAGCCCCAATCCCAGCCCTCGCTCGGTGCGTACGGCTGGCCCCACGGCTGCGCCGCTTGCAGTGTCAAGAGCCGGTCGGCGGCGTCCATGACGCCGTCTCGGACGTGGTCGTGGTCGGGCAGGTGGGTGCCGTGCAGGGCCAGGTCGAGCCGGGCGGGCCCTGCCACCCGGTCGAAGTCGAAGCCGGCGAGGTCCAACACGTCGGCGGTGTGCATCGGCGAGGCGCGCATGTCCTCGAGGTAGGTCTCCTCGCCGGTGACCAGCCACAG